>JAFQNW010000068.1 GCA_017420875.1 Bacteroidaceae bacterium | reverse complement strand
TCTTTCTTGTGGCGTGCGGCAATAAGGGCAGCTTCGTTACAAACATTTGCAATATCTGCACCGCTGAATCCGGGAGTTTGACGGGCCAATAAGTCCGGGTCTACCGTCTTGTCCAATTTAAGTGGTTTCAGATGTACTTCAAAGACAGCCTTTCGCTCATTAAGGTCGGGCAAATCTACATGGATTTGTCTGTCAAATCGTCCGGCACGCAACAACGCCTTGTCCAGGATGTCTGCACGGTTGGTAGCAGCTAATATAATGACCCCACTATTGCTTCCAAAGCCATCCATTTCGGTCAGCAATTGGTTTAAGGTACTTTCACGTTCATCATTTCCGCCCATGTTCGGGTTTTTCCCACGAGCACGTCCTACTGCATCAATTTCGTCAATAAAAATAATGCAAGGAGCCTTTTCCTTTGCTTGGCGGAAAAGGTCGCGTACACGAGAAGCACCTACCCCCACAAACATTTCAACAAAGTCGGAACCCGACATGGAGAAAAATGGTACATCGGCTTCGCCTGCAACAGCTTTTGCAAGCAAAGTCTTACCTGTTCCCGGAGGACCTACAAGCAGGGCACCCTTCGGAATTTTACCTCCTAATTCGGTGTATTTTTCCGGTTGCTTTAAGAAATCTACAATCTCTTGTACTTCTTGCTTGGCTCCTTCCTGTCCTGCTACATCTTTAAAAGTAATGCGGTTTGTATTGTCTCCTTTTTCATAGACTTGGGCTTTGCTTTTTCCTACATTGAAAGGATTGGCCCCTCCAGCTCCACCACCACTCATGCGTCGCATCATGAAAATCCAAATGGCAACGATAAATATAATGGGGGCAATGTTCCAGAAGACAGCTCCGAATAAGTCCGATCTCTTTTCGTAATTGATGCTTCCGGTAAACTTACCTTCTTCTTGTGCTTTTTCCAGAAAATTGTCGAATGATTCAACCGAACCAATTTCAACGGTCATGATGGGACTTCGACCTACCTTCTTATAGTCTTCTTTGAATACATCTTTCACATATTCTGGTTTGATGACCATCTGGGCGGTATTGTCGTTGTATACAGTGATTTTGCTTGCATAGCCTTTATTGATCATGTCTTTAAATTCTGTATACGACAATTGTCTGTTGAGCCCGGCATTTTCATCACTGGAAAAGTATAGGAAGGCGAAAGTCATTCCTATAAATAGATATAGCCAGGTCAAATTGAAACGAGGCATATTCATCTTTGGCTTATTGTTGTTGCTCATTTTTTATTCAGAATAATTAGTCAATGTCTGGAATGTGGGTGAGTTGTGCATCTGCCCATAAGTTTTCCAAATTGTAAAAGTCTCTAGTTTCAGGAAGGAATATATGAACCAGTACGTCGCTGTAATCCATGGCTACCCATTGTGCGTTACGAAGTCCGTCAACGGCAGAAGGTTTTTGATTGGTCTCTTTGCGTACATAGTCCATGACAAAATCAGCAATGACTGATACCTGGGATGGTGAGTTCCCCTGGCAAATGACGAAATAGTTGCAAATGGTATCGTCAATGGATGTCAAATCGGCAATGACAATGTTTTTCCCTTTCTTTTCTTGAATTCCTTCAGTTATCTTTTTTACTAAAATGTTCATTCTTTTTTTAAGTTGTTGGCAATAAAACCGTTTTGGTGTTTATAAAACAAAATGCAAAGATACTTGGTTTTATGGAATGAACGAAAAAATGGGTATGAAAACTGATGTGTTTTTGTTTTTTTTAGGAGAGAAGAAGCCGTGTTTTTTATTAAAAATCAAAAAAAAGGAGAAAAAGTTTGCTGGGAAATAAAAAAGGCGTATATTTGCATCGTCAAAAACGAAACGGGTGGTTTCGTAATAAGTTTGGACTATGGTGTAATGGTAACACAACAGATTCTGGTCCTGTTTTTCCAGGTTCGAGTCCTGGTAGTCCAACTTGAAATGGGTTAAAAATGATAGGTGGATGTGTCACAATACACATCCACCTTTTTTTATTCTACTAATTTTTATAGGGAATAAAAGACGGAGAGCAATAGGCTTACTCTCCGTCTTGGAATGTCATTTCTGAATAGATTCGTCAATAACTTTAATCTTTTGAATGATGAGTTGCAAGTCATCTTTCAATTTTTCGACCTTACGATTCATCTCAGTTACCAGTGAATTGCCCTTCTTCGATGAGCTACTCAAGAAACCTAAATTGTTTTCATAGGTCTTAATCTCATTTTTCATGTTTTCGTAAGCTCGCATTAACTTTTCGCGTTCTTTGTAAAGGTTGGCTTCTTTGTTAATGCTTGATTTAAAGTTGCTTAGTTTCTTCTGTGAAGCAGATAGGTTTTGTTTTTTGAACAAGGTATCAATAACTTGATGGTATTGCTTGTAAATCTTATCCTTATCTTTAAACGGAACATGACCAATGCCATTCCATTCTTTCATCAATCCTCGGATAATGGTGTTAGTCTGTTCGTCGGACTGATCCGCTTGGTTGATTTCGTTTAACTTTTCAATAATGGCCTTTTTCTTTTCCAAGTTTTCCTGCTCAGCACTTTTATGAACAGAATCGGCCTTGTTCTTTTGTTCGAAGAAATAATCGCAAGCAGTCACAAATCTTTTCCAAATGGTTTCTGAATGCTTCTTAGAAATAGGACCTACTTTTTTCCATTCCTTCTGCAATTGAGTGAGAATTTCGGCGGTTGCTTTCCAATCGGTACTATCTTTTAATGCTTCGGCACGTTCGCACATCTGTTTCTTCTTCTCCAAATTTTCGTTCATGCTGCTTTTCAAAGTTTTGAAATGGTCGGCTTTTCGTTGGAAGAAATCATCGCATGCGGCACGGAAACGTTCAAAGATTTTAATGTTCATTTTTTGTGGTGCAAACCCAATGGTTTTCCATTTGGCTTGTAGTGCTAGAATTTCTTCTGTCTTATCATGCCAATCCTGGAAAGTGGTCATCTTGTCGTATTCCATCGCTTCGACAATTTCGCAGATGACGGTCTTTTCGTCCAGATTGCGTTGCTCCTTTTCCTTGATTTCTTCGAAGTGCTGTTGATGACGACGATTAATGATGGTAGAAGCGGCCTTGAATCGTGCCCAAATCTCTTCGCGTTGTTCTTTGGCAACCGGACCGGTTTCGCGGAACTCCTGATGAAGCTTTTGCAATTGGTGGAAAGCGGAAATTACATCTTTCTCTTCAGATAATTTTTCTGCGGCTTCGCAAAGATGCAACTTTATCTCAAGGTTCTTCTTGAAATCATATTCGCGGAACTCGTTGTTGAGCTTGATTAAATCATAGAACTTTTCAGTATATAATTGATAGCTCTTCCACAATTCGTTGACTTTTGCAGCCGGAACATCCTTGATTTCATTCCATTCTGCTTGCAGCTTCTTGAATTCAGTATATGCATTGTTGGCTTCATTGGATGATTCAACCAATTCCTTCATTTTTTCAAGGATAGCCAACTTTTTATCAAGGTTATTTTGTCGTTCCTGTTCTTCTTCTGCTTTCAGAACGTTCCTTTTTTCTTTGATGGAACCCATGAGTTCTTTGAATTTTATTTCAAATTCATCTTTTGGTGCAACGAAATTTTCCGGATTTCCACCGCCTTCTTCATATTCTTTCTTTGCATTTACCACTTCTGCGTTTCTTAGTCTGTAGAAGGTTTGTTTAATCATATCGAGTTCGGCCTTGTCGCTAGGTGCTTCTTGTTGGTTAATTTCTTCCAAACGGGCAATGACAGCTTCTTTCGATTGTAAAGGAGCAGTGAAAACATTGGTTTCTACTACAGTTTCAGCAACTTCTGTTGCTGGTGCTTCCATTAAAGGACATTTTGTTTCGTTTGAGTCCATCGTATAGGTTTTAAGGGTCAACTATCATAAAAAAGGATACATTTTACAAAATAAAGGAATAAATTTAGAAAATCATATTTTTTCCTTTCCTTTTTTTGCTAAATCCATGGCTTTCTTTAAGAAAGCAGTACGGTGATGCCCATGTAAAGAAGCATACCGATAATGTCGTTGGTAATTGAAATAAACGGACCGGTGGCAATGGCCGGATCTATTTTTAGTTTCTCTAAAGTCAACGGAACCAAGGTGCCGAAAATGGAGGCGAACATGACTACGGCAAACAAACTCAGAGAAACGGAATAAGATACGGTAGCTGTTGCTCCGAAACGTGCAAAGTTGTAAATGTATACCAACATCGAAATGATGGTAGCATTGATGAGTGCTACTACGGATTCCTTTAAAATTTGTTTCCAGGTGTTGTTGGCATCTAAAGAACTGTTGGCCAGTCCTTGTACGACCAAAGCGGATGATTGGGTTCCGACGTTACCACCTGTACCCCCGATAAGTGGAATATAGAGGGCCATTTCTGGATGGGCGGCAAATGTGGTGTCGAAATTTCCTAAAATCATGGAGTTCCCGATTCCCCCTAGCATACCGATAAGCAACCATGGAAGTCGGGCAGTAGTTTGTCTCAGCACATTATCGTCTGTTTCTACGTCCTGTGACAAACCGGAAGCCAATTGGTAATCGCGTTCGGCTTGTTCACGAACTTCGTCCATGACGTCGTCGACGGTAATGCGTCCTACCAGGCGACCAATGCTGTCTACTACCGGTACGGCTACTAGGTTATATTTTTCAATGGTTTGAATCACTTCATCTACAGGAGTGTCTACATGAACGGAGATAGGTTCTTTTCGCATCACGTGTTTTACTTTGGATACGGAAGGACTGGTAATCATTCGTTTCAACGGGAATACACCACGCAAACGTTCTTCGTCATCGACGACATAAACATAATAGATTTCGTCCATTTCTTCTGCCTGGATACGCATCTCGCGTAGACATTCGGGCATACTCCAATTTTCCTTCACGATGACCATTTCGGTCCCCATCAAACCACCGGCTGTATCTTCATCGTATTTCAAAAGGTCAACGATGTCGCCCGCCTGTTCGATGTCTTCGATGTGTGAAAGAATTTCTTCCTGCTTTTCTTCATCCATTTCACGGATAATGTCCACGGCGTCGTCCGAGTCCATGTAATCCACGAAACGTTTGGCAATCGTTTCAGAAGGTAGGATGTCCAAGAAGTCCTTTCGGGCGTCTTCATCCATTTCTGTCAATACTTCGGCTGCAGTTTCGTTATCCAGTTGCATGTAGATGAATCGGGCTTCTTCTACATCCAATTCATCGCATAATTCTGCTATATCGGCTGGGTGCAGGTCGGATAATAGTTCCTTAATCTTCTCGGCATCCTTCTGGTTAATCAAATCAATGATTTGGTCAAAATCCAGTTCTTCAAATTCTTTCATCCTACACGTTAATGTTTAATGTTATGGATTTTTATATGTCATTCAGATGCCCGAAGGGAGGAAGAATCTTGAGAATAATTACTATATGTTACCGAGATTCTTCACTTCGCTAAGCTCCGTTCTGAATGATAATTCTGTTTGTTGTCGTTGAACGTTCCCTTTTTGGGAAGGCTATTCTTCTTTCTTCAATGCGGCTTCCACTTGGTTTGTCAGTTCAATGAACTCTTGTACGGATAGTTGTTCCGGACGTTTATTGAATATCGGGTCGGCACTTAATGGATGGTTCTTGTCCAAAATGCTTGATATGGAGTTACGCAATGTCTTTCTTCGTTGGTTGAATGTGGTCTTGACAATGTTCTTGAACAGTTTCTCATTGCATCCTAATTCGGTTGTTTCATTACGGGTCATCCGTATCACCGCACTTTTTACCTTAGGAGGCGGGTTGAATACATGCTCGTGAACGGTAAACAAATATTCCACCTTATACCAAGCTTGAATCAATACACTTAAAATTCCATAGGTCTTGCTTCCCGGTCCTGCGGCTATGCGTTCAGCAACCTCTTTCTGAATCATTCCGGTACAACACGGAATCAAATCCTTATAATCCAGCATCTTGAAAAATATCTGGCTGGAGATGTTATATGGATAATTGCCTGTCAGAACAAACGGCTTTCCGTCGAAAATGTTCTCCAACTTCAGCTTTAAAAAGTCATCCTCGATGATGTTTTCGTTCAAAGCAGCGAAGTTTTGTTTCAGATAGGCTACCGATTCGAAGTCCAGTTCCACAACCTTGACTTCCCGTTCTTTTTGCATTAAGAATTGTGTGAGTACACCCATACCCGGTCCTACTTCTAGAATCGGAAGATTCGGACAGGTATCAACCGTATCGGCGATGTCTTTTGCAATGCCTAAATCTTTCAAGAAATGCTGTCCTAAGAATTTTTTAGGTTTAACTAATGCCATTTTAATCTTTTTTCTGATGTTAATGAATGGGTATTTTCACTAAGATGCTATCTTTGCAACATGCAAATATAGAAAATGAAAATTAAATAATCGTGGATTTTGGAACGAAGTGATAGAAAAAAATTGTTGAATAAAGTCTTGCAAGCAGTTTTACCCTTCTTGTTGGGGGCCGCGATTCTGATTTGGACGTATCGCGATTTTAATTTCCAACGGGTAGGTGAAGTGTTGGATGATGGCTTGCAATATGGCTGGATATTGCTCTCTTTGGTTTTTGGCGTGCTGGCCAATGTGTTCCGCGGATGGCGTTGGACATTGTCTTTAGAACCGTTGGGAGAATATCCGAAACGTTCCAATTGTGTGTATGCCATCTTTATTTCTTATGCGGCAAACCTGATTGTTCCCCGTGTGGGCGAAGTATCTCGTTGTGGAGTCCTGGCTAAGTACGATGGTGTATCTTTTCCGAAAGCCTTGGGTACGGTGGTTTCGGAACGTTTGGTCGATACTTTGTGTATCGGGCTTATAGCGGGATGTACTCTGTTGCTACAAGCACCGGTCTTTGCATCTTTTTTTCAAGAGACTGGAACGAATGTGGAGCAATATGCAAAAGTTTTGACCTCGGTACATTTTTATATAATCATCGTTTGTGTGGTGGCTATCTTGTTGCTGGTGTTCTTCTTGATTCGTAACGTGACGGTTTTCGCCAAACTGAAAGGAATCATCAAGAATGTATGGACAGGGATCATCGCCTTGAAGGATGTGAAAAATGTTCCTTTATACCTTATATATACAATCGGAATTTGGGGCTCCTATTTCCTGGAGTTCTACTTGACCTTTTATGCCTTTGGCTTTTCGGCTCATTTAGGGGTAATAACCGGTTTGGTCATGTTTGTGGTGGGGAGTATAGCGGTCATTGTTCCTACTCCCAATGGAGCAGGTCCCTGGCATTTTGCCATTATAACCATGATGATACTTTATGGGGTAGGTAGGGAAGATGCTGCAATTTTTGCTCTATTAGTGCATGGAATACAAACCTTTTTATTAATTTTGCTAGGAATCTATGGATTGTTAGCTTTGTCGCTTACTAATAAAATAAAATAACTATGGACACAATTCTTTCTCTTGCTCCGCAGAATGTGTGGAAGCATTTTCATTCGTTGACTCAAATACCTCGTCCTTCCGGTCATCTGGAAAAGGTTCAGGCATTCTTGCTGGACTTCGGGAAGAGTATTGG
>JAFQNW010000067.1 GCA_017420875.1 Bacteroidaceae bacterium | reverse complement strand
GAACACTTACTTGAAGGATCACGAAGCTCCGGAAGATATCGAATACTACATGTGTGGTCCTGGCCCGATGTCGAAGGCTGTTGTAGCTATGTTGACCGACCTCGGCGTGGAAGAAAGCTCTATCATGTACGATAACTTTGGAGGATAATTATCCTTATAGACTTTAAATGTTTGAATCTTGAATCCGGTGCTCCTTTTTTGGGGTGCCGGATTCTTTTTTCTGTTTACTGTTTACTTGTTTACGGATGTGTGCTAGTGGTGGATACAAAAAAAGATGACGCCCTAAAATAGGGCGTCATCTTTTTATCTTTTCTCCCGCACCACCAAGTACGTTTGCAGCACCACCGAGAGGACTATCAGGCAGATGCCCACCCAGAAGGAGAAGCCTACTTCCTGCAACTCGCCAAAGAGGATGGCGGCGATGGCGATGCTGTAAAGCGGTTCAAGATTATAAGCCATGTTTACCGTGAAAGCTGTCAGTTTCCGAAGGGCCTGAAGCTGGAAAAGGAAGGGAATGACCGTGAACACCGAGCCTAGCAACAGGAGCGAGAGCAAGTCGCTACCCACGGGTACCACCGGCTGGGCCGGGTAAAGGGAACGGAAGGCAGGGATGCACAGCGTGAGGAAGAGCACGCCACCCACCAGCTCGTACAGGAGCATCGTGGCACTATCTTCCTTGGTCTCGTTGGCCACGTTGATGTTCAGGATGGAGAAGAGCGAGTAAAGAGCCGCACAAAGCAGCCCCAGAGCTATCCCAAGGCGGTATCGTACGTCGATGGAGAAGATGAACAGGATGCCCGCAATGGCAATGAAACTCAGCAGGATGTTCCGCCACTGCATGCGTCGGCGGTTGACGAGGGGGTCGAACAGGGTGGTGAAGAAGCACGATGTGGCCACGCACGCCACGCCGATGGACACGTTCGAGGCCTGTATGCTGGCGAAGAATGCCACCCAGTGCAAGGCCAGCAGAATGCCGCATCCGCCTATCTTGAGGATGGCCCGCAGGGGGGTGTGGTGCAAGCGTTTCATGCATCCCAGCACCAGTGCCAAGACCACCACACTTGTCATCATTCTGTACCAAACCAGGGGCAATCCGCTCAGGGTGATGAGTCGGCCAAATATACCTGTCCATCCGGCCAGGAACACGGCTATGTGCAGGATTATCAGGGTCAGTGTCTTCTCTTTCATCTTTCCAAATTCTTTACGGTTGGCAAAGATAGGACTTCTGGGGCGTATGGTGCAAGAAAATGTCGTGTTTTTTGCATGAAGCGAGGGTAGTGGATTGTTCGGGGGGGGATAGCCCCGTTTTTCAAGCACTCACTCCACAAAGAAGTTTGCCTTCGGAATCTCGGTCAACCTATCCACCTCCTGCGGCCTCCATTGCAGCTTCAGCACATGGTAATCCTTGGTGAAAAGCTTGATTTTGATGGGGTGGTATCCCTCTTCCAGGTACACCCGCTTGAGTCCTCGGTGCCAATCGGTGTCGCGGAAAGTAAAGTCGTCGATGGTGAACGAGCCGTGCTCGTCGGCCATGATGTGAAGCGTCCAGAGGCTCGTCTCAGGCACGTAGAGCATGCCCTCGAACACGAATCCCGTAGGCTCGCCCTCGTTGCCCGACACACGCGGATGCTCCACGGTTTGCGTAGAAACCGCCTTGCCTCGGGTCTCGATGTCCTCCAGGGATGTCACGCCCGTGTATCGGGTGCAACGCACGCCGGGTTCCTTTGCCTGGGCCGATGATGCCTTCCTCAGTCGGTAGTCCACGGGATAGTGATACGTATAGTCCTGCACCACGTCGCCATCGTGCTCGCGAATCCAGGTGCGGAAGCCATAGTCGCCCTCGGTCAGCTCGATGATTCTGGCCCCGCGGTCGGGATGCCCGTCGCCCGAGCATCGTCCGTACACCTGAGCCACGGCTCCCAGCTTCGACACGAAATCGTTGCTATGATCGTGTCCGCAGAACACTCCGTGCACATCGGCACACTCCTCCATGGCTGCCAGCATGCCCGAGTTCAGCTCGGCCGAGAATACCCCTTCGTTGTTCAGTCCCGTGAGGTGCCCGTCCCTGTCGGCCTCGGCATACTCGGTGAGGGGGATGTGTATGAAGGTGTACGAGGGTAGGGGCAGGTTTCCGTTGGCCCGTGTGAAGGCTTGGCTCTTGGTGCGGTACCAGTCTATCTGTGTGTGCGAAATCCATCCGTAGTCCCAGTGGTCGGGCACCACGGAGTAATCGTTCGAGTCCATGCCGTACAGCACCGCTTTCAGGCGAGTTCCGTCGGCCGACATCACTCGGATGGCCACATCGTCCAGGTTTCCGCTGAGCCGGGTGTTGAGCGATGCGGGATGGGATGTCACGGCCTCGGCCATTTCCCAGCCGGGCAGTTCGCCCTCGCGTTCGTGGTTTCCCATCAGGTAGAGGAAGGGGATTCCCATCCGGTCGAGCGGTGTGAGCAGATGTTCGAAGGCCTCCTTCATTTGGTTTCCCGTCACGATATCTCCCGTAAGCATCACTAAATCAGGCTTTTCCTGCTCGATGATGTTCTTCATCATCTTCACGGCAGCGTCGAATACCTCCTTGCGGTCGTACCCCAGGTGTGTATCGGTGAACTGAGCTATTTTGAACTTTCCGTTGTTGTTGAACCTCAACTCGGGGTCGGCCGGCTGCTGCTCGGCCTGTCTGCTGCACGCCATGCACACCATCAGGAGCACGGCACAGAAAATCATTCTTTTCATCATCGGTGCGTTTGTTTGGTTAGCAGGGTAAAGGTAGTCATTTTTTTCGAGATTCGCAGGGTGGGGGGACTACAATCCCATGCACGAGGTCACTCCGAAGGTGGTTGCGATGGCGGTAAGCACCGTGATGGCGAAATGCAGAATCTTCTGCCAAAGTTACTTTTCTTGCCATAGTAGTTTTGAGTTTTTTTTGAGTTATGAGTTATGAGTTACCTTCCGGACGGGTAATTTCTTTCTTTTGTCGACACTACAAATATACGATTCTCGCAGTCGGGTTGTCAAGTATTTCTGGATGTTTTTTTTCTCGATTTTCCGCTTGCGAAGGCGGATTTTTCAAACATAAAGGCTAGTGCATAAATATGCGAAGGCGAGTGCTTTTTTTCGGGCAATTTCGAGGCGGATTTCGGGGGGAGTTGTAGCCGGGGCAGTCGGGCAGTCAGATAGTCAGATAGTCAGTTAGTCAGTTATTTGTTTTCAAGGTTTTCATGCAACAAGAAATTTAGATTTATATATATATAAATCTAACTATTTATTCCCTTGTTTTTAGTGCTTTTCATTTAACTGACTATCTGACTGCTTGACGGCTTTCGAGGGGTGTGTAGCCTGAATACAGACAAACTTTTAGGGAAAGATATTTGTTTCATTATCAGTTTTATTCTAACTTTGCGTAGTACAAGTTAATAGCAGAAGATTATGACTACAATGGAACTAAATGCGATACGTGGCGAATTGGCCAGAGAAATCCTCAACATCGAGAACATAGAGCTGTTGCAGAAAGTGCAACGCTACTTGAAGCGTGCGATGAAGACGGAAAAAGAAGAAGTGGAATACATCGAGAAGGAAGAAATACTGAACTCTATCCGCGAAGGATTGCGTGAAATAAAGGAAGCCCGACGTACGGGACGTAAGTTAATGACTGCGGAGGAGTTGCTCAATGAATTATAAGATTAAAGCACTTCCTGATTTTGTCCGGACGCTGAAGCGTTTGAGCAAGAAATATCATTCCATCAAACAAGATTACGCAAAATTGCTTGAAGAACTTTATGCTAATCCCCAAGCCGGTATCGACCTTGGCGGTGGATTGCGTAAGGTGCGTATGGCCATCGCCTCGAAAGGCAGGGGCAAGAGTCATGGAGCCCGTGTCATTACCTTCACGGTAGTGGTAGCCATCGAAGAGAGCGAAATCAATCTTCTGACCATCTACGATAAGGCCGAACGCGAAAGCATCAGCCAGAAAGAAATAGAAGCCTTGCTGAAAGAAGCGGATTTGCTTTAATTTTTTT
>JAFQNW010000066.1 GCA_017420875.1 Bacteroidaceae bacterium | reverse complement strand
GGCATACATGTCGGGTGTGTCGTCCACCAACTCGCCGAAGGAATGGAAAACGCGGATGGTGGCCATCGGAATGATTTCTTCCAACAGTGTCTGAAGACCCATACCCGAGAGGGTGTTCGAGTCGATGATGGCTATTTCGGGTTGATGCATTTTAATTATATTTTAGTCACCACAGAGTAACACTGAGTTTCACCGAGTTTTTATCTCCTTCGGTCGCAGGCTTAAATGGAAAACTTTGTGGAACTCTGTGTACTTTGTGGTGAGTTCTTTAGACAATACGCAAGTAAGCAGCCACGGCATCGGCACAACGTTCGCCATCGATACCGGCCGACACGATGCCGCCGGCATATCCGGCACCTTCTCCGCAAGGGAAGAGTCCACCCACGGTGAGGTGTTGCAACGTCTCGTTGTCGCGGACGATACGGACGGGGGCTGAGGTACGTGTCTCCATGCCAATCATGCAGGCCTCGTTGGTGAGGAATCCGTGCGAGCTTCGTCCGAATTGTTGGAAACCTTTGCTCAACCGGTCGCTGATGAAGTGGGGCATCCAGAAGTGCAGGGGAGAGGATACTAACCCCGGGCTATACGAAGAGGCAGGCAGGTCGTAGCTCAGCTTCTTGCGGGTAAAGTCCACCATGCGTTGGGCAGGAGCCGTCTGTCGCATGTTTCCTTGTTGCCAACATGCCGCTTCAAGGGCTTCTTGCAGATACATCATGGAAAGAGGGTGGATGTGTTCAGATTCTTCGCTTCGCTCTGAATGACAAATCAAAGAATTTAATTCTTCATTCATCAAATCCTCCGGACGCAATTCCACCACCATGCCCGAGTTGCTCCATTTTCCGCCTCGGTTGCTGGGGCTCATGCCGTTCACTACGATCTGATGAGGGCCGCTTGCGGCAGGTACTACGAATCCTCCCGGACACATGCAGAAGCTATACACACCTCGTCCATCTACTTGAGTGACAAAGCTGTACTCGGCAGCAGGGAGATACTTGCCTCTGCCGTTCTTGTTGTGATATTGGATTTGGTCAATGAGGTGCGAAGGGTGCTCCAAGCGTACACCTACGGCAATGCCTTTGGCTTCAAGTTGTACGCCATTTTCGTACAACCAACGATAGACATCGCGTGCCGAGTGACCGGTTGCCAGGATGACGGGGCCTCGGAAGATCTTTCCGGTGTTCGTCTCGATGCCCACCACCTTCTCCTTCTCGATGATGAGGGCGTCCATACGGGTTTCGAAATGCACTTCGCCACCACATTCAAGGATGGTGTTTCGCATATTCTCGATGACACGCGGAAGCTTGTCCGTGCCGATGTGCGGATGGGCATCTACCAGGATGGAGGTGCTTGCCCCGTGTTGGCAGAAGACATTCAGAATCTTATCGACATTGCCACGCTTCTTGCTTCGGGTGTAGAGCTTGCCGTCCGAATAGGCCCCGGCACCTCCTTCGCCAAAGCTATAATTGCTTTCGGGGTCCACCTTATGTTCACGGCTGATGCGGGCGATATCTACTTTTCGGTCGCGTACGTTCTTGCCTCGTTCCACCACAATGGGACGAAGGCCAAGCTCTATCAAGCGTAGGGCTGCAAATAATCCGCCAGGACCTGCACCCACGACGATGACTTGCGGCTTGTCGTCTACCTTATTGTATATAGTGCGAGTAAATTCATCATCTTGCGGAAGCTCGTTGATGTACAGACGCACTTTCAGGTTTACATAGATGGTACGTTGGCGGGCATCGATGCTTCGTTTCAATACACGAATCGCCTTGATGGTACGTGCATCGAGACCCTTGTCTTTACTGATGAACAGCTTGATGCTCTGCTCGTTGGCTGCCTGCTCGGGCAGAACTCTTATTTGGTATTCTTGTATCATATTCTTTTTTTCTTTTTTACCACAGAGTACACGGAGTTCCACTGAGTTTCTTTATTTACATTATATATCGTTTAATTCCATCCTTCAGACTTTGGACATTGAAATTAATCAATAAGCCATATTTGATATGGGATAGTTTGAGATAGGTCAAAAGTTGGGCTGTATGAACAGGCAATAAAGCATCTACTGATTTTAATTCGATGACAACTTTATTTTCCACAACGATATCCAACCTATATCCGTTGTCTATTTTGATTCCTTTGTATTCAATAGGTAACGTTTTTTGTCTTTCTATATGAAGGCCATACGATGATAATTCATAACATAAACATTCTTCGTAGGTGCTTTCTAAAAGACCGGGTCCCAAAGCTGTGTGCACTTCGTATGCTTTCTTTAGTATTATACCCGTTAAATCATAATTGGTTTCCATAACAAAAAAAATAAAACTCAGTGAAACTCAGTGTACTCTGTGGTGAACAAAGATTATCCGAACAAAGCACGGAAGGCTTCTTCCACTTTCCGCACGGGGATGATTTCAATTTTCATTTTCTTCGTATCGAGTCCTTGGAGGTTATGCTTCGGAATCAGGATGCGTTTGAAACCGAGTTTCTCCGCTTCGCTGATGCGTTGCTCAATGCGGTTCACGGGGCGGATTTCGCCACTGAGGCCTACTTCCCCGGCCATGCAGATGTCTCGGTCAATAGCCACATCCATGTTGCTCGAAAGGATGGCACTGATGATGGAAAGGTCGATGGCGGGGTCGTTTACCTTTAAGCCACCGGCGATGTTCAAGTAAACATCCTTTTGTGCCAACTTGAAGCCCACACGCTTTTCGAGTACGGCCAAGAGCATGTTCATCCGTCGGAGGTCGAACCCTGTGGCCGAGCGTTGCGGATTGCCATATACTGCCGAACTGACCAAGGCTTGCGTCTCGATCAAGAACGGGCGTACTCCCTCGATGGCTGAGGCAATGGCTACGCCACTCATGCCTTCGTGCTCGTCGGTGAGGAGGAGTTCGGAAGGGTTGCTCACTTGTCGGAGACCGTTTTGACGCATCTCGTATATGCCCAGTTCGGCGGTGCTTCCGAATCGGTTCTTGATGCTTCGTAGGATGCGGTACATGTAGTGCTGGTCGCCTTCGAATTGGAGGACGGTATCTACGATGTGCTCCAAGACTTTTGGCCCGGCGATGCTTCCTTCTTTATTGATATGACCGATGAGGATGACCGGTGTGTTGCTTTCCTTGGCAAACTTCAAGATAGAAGCCGAACATTCACGTACTTGCACCAAACTTCCCGGCGACGAGTCGATGTTTTCCGTAAAGATGGTTTGGATGGAGTCGATGATGACCAAGTCGGGGCGGGTGTTCTTGATATGGACGTAGATTTGCTCCAACGATGTCTCGCACACGATGAGGCAATCGGATGTCTGATCGGTGATGCGGTCGGCCCTCAATTTCAATTGGCGGGCACTTTCTTCGCCCGACACATAAAGCACCTTCTTGTCGTTCAGTTTTAACACCGTTTGGAGGATGAGGGTGGATTTCCCGATGCCCGGTTCTCCACCTAGCAAGACGAGGCTTCCCGGTACTAATCCACCTCCGAGAACTCGATTCAACTCCTCGTCGTGCATGTTGATGCGTGGCTCTTCGCCTCCGTGGATATCACTCAACGTCAGAGGTTGGCTTTTGGTAGGTTCCAGGATTGCGGCTCCGTGACGGGCAGCAGGCGATTCCTTACGTACTACTTGTTCGGTGTACGTATTCCATTTTCCGCACGACGGGCATTTGCCTACCCATTTGGGCATGTCTTGTCCGCAATTGTTACAAACATATAGAATTTTTTCTTTGGCCATTATATAGATGGTGTTGATGGTAGAATGCAAAGGTAAGTAAAGTTTTAGAATTAATGTAGGTGCTTTTGGGAAAACGTGTTGAAGTTTGCATCAAAACCTCAGCACGTTTTAAAAAAACGCCTTCGCGTATGGAAAATATCTCTTCGTGGTTTCCTGTGAAGTTGAATCCGTAAAATGATAGAATTATGCTTTTTATGCAAAAAAAGCAAGAAAAGTGATAGATTGTTTGAAATACTTTATATATTTGCAACATTGAATCTGAAAATAACGAAAATCAGTAATTAATGACAACGTACCATCTGAATCATACGACTTCTTTTATGGGGATGGACATGATGACCGCTTCCACATCCATGATGATGATGACCCCTCGGGGTTAGAATAATTTATATGTGTTTCTACGTGATACACGCTTATGGATGTAAGCAACAAACAATCAATTTTTATTTTAAAAGAATTTATTCTACTTTCATGTCATTCAGACGATTGAAAGGAGGAAGAATCTCGAAAACGTAAACGTGGAATGTACACGAGATTTTTCGCTTCGCTCTGAATGACAAAGAAGGGGAGAACGTATATAAATAATCAATCGCATGAAAGTATTGAAATTTGGCGGAAGCTCGGTAGGCTCCGTAAGCAGCATTTTAAGTGTTAAGAAGATTGTTGAAGCCGTAGAAGATCCGGTCATTGTAGTGGTATCGGCATTGGGAGGCATTACAGATAAGTTGATTGAAGTGTCTCAGATGGCCGCCAAAGGCAATCCGGCTTACGAAAAGGAATATCGCGACATTGTGAATCGCCACATCGAGATGGTTTATACCGTGATTCCTGCCGGAGATGCACGCGTCGTTTTGCTTGATCAGGTAAACGAACTCTTGAACGAGTTAAAGAATATCTTCCAAGGTATTTCCCTTATCAAAGACCTCTCGCCGAAGACCTCGGCTACTATCCTGAGTTATGGTGAACGCCTTTCGTCCATCATTGTAGCCAACTTAATTGAAGGTGCCGTGTGGTACGATTCGCGTACGTTCATCAAGACCGAACGTAAGCACGACCGTCACATCCTCGATTCGGATTTGACCAACGAACTTGTGAAGCAGACCTTTAAGGAACTTCCGAAGGTGGCATTGGTACCAGGATTCATCTCGACCGACAAGGATAGCGGTGAATTGACTAATTTGGGAAGAGGAGGTTCGGATTATACCGCTTCTATCATTGCATCAGCCTTGAATGCTGAAATCTTGGAAATTTGGACAGATGTGGATGGTTTCATGACCGCCGACCCGCGTGTCATCAGCAATGCATACGTCATCAACGAGCTGAGTTATGTGGAAGCCATGGAGCTTTGTAACTTCGGTGCAAAGGTTATCTATCCGCCTACCATCTATCCGGCTTGTCATAGCAATATTCCTATCCGCGTGCGGAATACCTTCAATCCGGACGCACCCGGCACCATCATCAAGCAAAGCGTTGATCATGTAAAGTCGAAGGCCATTAAGGGGATTTCTTCCATTGATGATACCAGCTTGATTACCATAACAGGCTTGGGTATGGTGGGAGTTATTGGCGTGAACTTCCGCATCTTTAAGGCATTGGCACAGAATGGAATCAGCGTGTTCATGGTGTCTCAGGCATCTTCAGAAAACAGTACTTCCATCGGTGTACGTAATCAGGATGCCGAATTGGCCTGCAAGGTACTGAACGAAGAGTTCTCGAAAGAAATAGAAATGGGTGAAATCAGTCCTGTATGTGCGGAAAGCAACTTGGCAACCATTGCGATTGTAGGCGAAAACATGAAGCACACTCCGGGTATTGCCGGTAAGTTGTTCGGTACATTGGGACGCAACGGTATCAGTGTGATAGCTTGTGCTCAGGGTGCCTCGGAAACCAATATCTCGTTTGTGGTGGAAAAGAACTCGTTGCGTAAGTCCTTGAATGTGATTCATGATTCATTCTTCTTGTCCGAATATCAAGTGCTTAACCTCTTTATTTGTGGTACAGGTACTGTGGGTGATAGCTTGTTGCAACAATTGGCCAGCCAACAACAGAAGTTGATGCAAGAACGTGGATTGAAGCTGAACGTGGTGGGAATTGCCAACGGACACCAGGCTTTGTTCGACCGTGAAGGCTTGGATTTGTCTAACTATCGTGCCTTGCTCGACGAAAAGGGTACAGCATCCAGTCCTCAGATTATCCGCGATGAGGTCATCGGCATGAATATCTTCAACTCGGTATTCGTGGATTGTACCGCCAATGCCGACGTGGCTTCCCTCTATAAAGATATGTTGAACAATAACGTATCGGTAGTAGCGGCCAACAAGATTGCGGCTTCTTCATCGTACGCTAACTATACCGAATTGAAGCAGATTGCTCGTAATCGTGGCGTAAAGTATCTTTTCGAAACGAATGTAGGTGCCGGTTTGCCGATTATCAAGACTATCAATGACCTATTGGCTAGTGGAGACAAGATTCTCAAGATCGAAGCCGTGGTAAGTGGTACATTGAATTTCATCTTCAACAAGATCAGTGCCGAAGTGCCGTTTAGCGAAACCATCCGCATGGCGAAGGAACAAGGCTATTCAGAACCCGACCCACGCATCGACCTTAGTGGTAAGGATGTGATTCGTAAGTTAGTTATCTTGGCTCGCGAAGCCGGATATGTACTCGAACAGGAAGATGTAGAAAAGAACCTCTTTGTGCCCGATGAATTTTTCCAAGGCTCATTGGATGATTTTTGGAAGAACATCTCTTCGCTTGATGCCGATTTCGAATCGCGTCGTCAGAAGTTGGAAGCCGAAAACAAGCATTGGAAGTTTGTGGCCAAGTTGGAAGACGGCAAGGGAAGCGTGTCTTTACAGGAAGTGAGTCGCAGCCATCCGTTCTATGGCTTGGAAGGAAGCAACAACATTGTTCTCCTCACTACCGAACGCTACAATGAATATCCGATGATGATTCAGGGATATGGTGCCGGTGCAAGTGTGACCGCGGCCGGTGTATTTGCAGACATTATCAGCGTGGCCAACATCTAAAAGTTTATGAAACATATCATTATACTTGGAGACGGAATGGCCGATTGGCCTTCCGTCTTTTTTAGTAATCAGACTCTTTTGCAACACTCGCATACTCCGTATATGGATATGTTGGCTAGCAAGGGCAGGACGGGACGTCTTATGACTGTGCCCGATGGCTTTCATCCGGGTAGTGAGGTGGCCAACATGTCTGTGTTAGGGTATGACCTCCCGAAGGTGTACGAAGGCAGAGGGGTGTTGGAAGCCGCAAGCATTGGTGTGGAGCTTCAACCGGGGGATATGGCGATGCGATGCAACATCGTATGCATTGAGGGAGAAATCCTGAAGAATCACTCCGCCGGACACATAACTACCGAAGAAGCCGATGTCTTGGTGAAATATTTGCAAGAGCATTTAGGCAATGAGCGGGTACATTTCTATACCGGCGTGCAATATCGCCATCTCTTGGTCATTAGGGGAGGAAACAAGCAGATTGATTGTACACCACCGCACGATGTGCCTTTGCATCCGTTCCGCCCGTTGATGGTAAAGGCAGAAATGCCCGAAGCTCAGGAAACCGCCGATTTAATCAATGATTTGATTCTGAAATCGCAAGAGCTTCTGAAGAATCATCCTTTGAATTTGAAACGAATGGCTGAAGGCAAGGACCCTGCCAATAGCATTTGGCCTTGGAGTCCCGGTTATCGTCCGCAGATGGAGCCCTTGTCGGTGATGTATCCAAGCATTCAGAAAGGTTCGGTCATCTCGGCCGTCGATTTGATTAATGGCATTGGAGTGTATGCGGGACTTCGTCGCATCTCGGTAGAAGGAGCCACCGGTCTTTATGACACAAATTATGAAAGCAAAGTAAGTGCCGCTCTTGAAGCCTTGAAGACGGACGATTTGGTTTACCTTCACATCGAGGCAAGCGATGAGGCCGGGCACGAAGGCAATTTCGAGTTGAAGAAACTCACAATAGAAAATCTCGACAAGCGGGTGGTAGGCCCGATATATGAAGCGGTAAAGGATTGGGAAGAACCCGTGGCGATTGCCGTACTTCCCGACCATCCGACACCTTGCGAACTCCGCACGCATACCGCCGAGCCGGTTCCGTTCTTAATCTATTATCCGGGTATTGAGCCGGATGGTGTGCAGACCTTCGATGAAGTAGCATGTGCGGAAGGCATCTACGGAGTGATGAAAGGAAATGAGTTTATGAATGAATTTATGAAAATATAATCACCACAGAGTACACGGAGTCTCACAGAGTTTATATAGGGTTAAAAATTAAAACTCCGTGGAACTCTGTGTACTCCGTGGTGAATTAAAAACAAAAGCAATGAAATATTATAGCACCAACCACCAAACCCCCGAAGCTTCCTTGCAAGAAGCCGTAGTGAAGGGTTTGGCATCCGATAAAGGCTTGTACATGCCGGAAGCCATCAAGCCGCTTCCCCAGTCGTTCTTCGATAACATCGAGAACCTGTCTTTCCAAGAAATCGCCTATCAAGTGGCCGATGCTTTCTTTGGCGAAGACGTGCCGGCCGATGTGTTGAAAGAAATCGTGTATGACACGTTGAGCTTCGATGCACCTGCCGTGAAGGTGAAGGAAAACATATATTCCCTCGAACTCTTCCAT
>JAFQNW010000005.1 GCA_017420875.1 Bacteroidaceae bacterium | reverse complement strand
GCAAGATGAGGCTCGCGAACTGATTGTACGCATCACAGACGAGGTAAACAAGCAGATGGAAGATCGTATTGATATCTTCCAGAATAGCATATTGCCGGAATTGAAGAAGAATCGCATCGTTTTCTATCAAGGTAGGCAAGAGGTGGAAAAGGTGCACGATGAATTCATTGTCAACTATTTCCGGGAAGAGATTTTTCCTTATATCCAGCCGGTACCGGTGAGCCGCACCCGAGTGAAGATATTTCTTCGTGCCGACCGGTTGTACTTGTGTACGCGGGTCATCCGTAAGGACAATGGGGCTACGGAATATTATATCATGAAGTTACCCTATAGCAAAGTGCCTCGCTTTGTGGAGCTTCCGCCTAAAGACGGAAACTATTATCTGATGTATATGGAGGATATTATCAAGACAAACATTGGCTTGATGTTCCCTGGTTACGAGGTGGATTGTAGTTATTGTTGCAAGATATCCAGAGACGCGGATGTGATGGTGGATGATGCATCGACCTCGGAAATGATGGTTGAGCAGCTTAAGAAAAAGGTGAAGAGGCGTAAGATAGGTGCCGTTTGCCGATTTGTGTATGACCGCCACATGCCAGCCGATTTCCTGAATTATTTGGTTGATGCCTTTGAAATCAATCCTGATGAGTTGGTGCCTGGCGACAAACATCTGAACTTGGAGGACTTGAGAAACCTGCCGAATCCTAATCCGGAGTTGAAATCGCCCGAACGTTTGGTGCCCATGACTTTAAGTGCTCTGAAGAAGAAACGTGGGATGATGAAATATGTAGGAAAACACGATCTCTTGCTTCATTATCCATACTATTCGTTCGACCATTTCATCGATTTCCTGCTCGAAGCTGTTCACGACCGTACGGTTGAAGAAATCATGATTACACAATATCGGGTGGCTCAGCATTCGGAAGTCATCAATACCTTGATAGCTGCCGCACAAAATGGCAAGAAGGTAACTGTGTTTGTGGAGTTGAAGGCTCGCTTTGATGAGGAAAATAATTTGGCTACGGCTGAACTGATGCAGAAGGCAGGTATCCGTATTGTTTATAGTATCCCGGGCCTCAAGGTGCATGCCAAAGTGGCTTTGATACTACGACAGAATAAAGAAGGGAAGGGCAAAAAGAGCTTCGCTTACATCAGTACCGGAAATTTCAATGAAAAGACAGCTACGGTGTATGCCGATTCGGCGTTGGTTACGTCCAATCCCGAGATAGTAAACGATTTGCATTCACTTTTCCGCTATCTATGTCAAGAGGTGGAAGCACCACAATTCAAGCATTTATTGGTGGCAAGATTCAATTTGTTGCCTCGCCTTGTTGAGTTGCTGGAATTCGAAAAACGAGAAGCTTTGGCCGGTCGTACCGGTCGTATCATCCTTAAGATGAATGCTTTGCAGGATACAGCTATGATAGACGAACTTTATCGGGCAAGCGAAGCCGGAGTACAGATCGACCTGATTGTGCGAGGCATCTGTTGTTTGATTCCTGGTCAGCCTTATAGTCGTAACATCCGGGTGACGCGTATAGTGGATGGTTTCTTGGAGCATGCTCGCGTGTGGTATTTTCATCATGGAGGCAAGCCGTTGGTATATATCGGTTCGCCCGATTGGATGCGAAGGAATCTTTATCGTCGTATCGAGGCTGTTGCACCTATATTGGATGATAAATTGAAGCAAGAAATGATTGACATGCTTCATATTCAGTTGCGTGACAATCGGAAAGCTGTTTGGGTAGATGGCCAATTGCGGAATGTCCGTAAGGGCATACCCGATGCTCCTTCGGTACGTGCCCAATATGCATTCTATGAGTATTTGCAAAAACGTGAAGGCAAAAAATAAAAATGTGCTGACGTTTCAATCGAAGCGTCAGCACGTTTTTAAAAAAGGTCGAAGCCGGTTATAGACAAAGTTTATGCTTTACGAAATGGAGGATGAAGTCCACCGTCTTATCAATGCCCATGACCGACGAGTCTACACAAAGATGATAAGTCGCAGCAGCTCCCCATGTTTTGTAACTATAATAATTATAGTAAGCAGAGCGTTTCCTGTCAGCCTTTTCTATCATTTCTTCCGCCTGTTCTTCCGTAATTTCGTGCAAATGCATCAAACGCTCGATACGTGCTTCTTTCGATGCCGAAATAAAGATGTTAATGTGGCGGGGATGGTCACGCAAGATATAATCGGCACAACGTCCTACAAACAGACACGATTGGTTTTCGGCCAGGCTACGGATTACATCGCTCTGAATCTTGAACAAGGAGTCGTTATTTAAGAACGAGCCGTATGGAATGGCTCCATCGCCTATAAAAGAAAACCTTCCGCTGAACAATCCACCCAATAAGGTTTGTTGGGCCCGTTCGTCAGCCTTTTCAAAGAAATCTTTGCAAAGGCCGCTTTCATCCGAGGCCAATTGGATAAGTTCTTTATCGTAGAAGGCGATGTTCAGTGCCTGAGCAAGTTTTTCGCCGATTTCCTTTCCGCCACTACCTAGTTGGCGTCCGAGGTTAATAACATAGTGATTGTTCATGGTCCTCTGATTTATGGTTACTGATTGATGAGTTCTTGTCTCTTAAAGGATTGAAATTGTTTGTATAGCATCACGGCAGCTACTGCACTGGCCACCGCATCACTGATTGGCATACTCCACCAAATACCTGAGGCTCCTAGGAAGGTAGGTAGGATGATCAAGCAAGGTAACAGGAACAACAATTGTCGGGTTAGCGACAAGAAAATGGCCTTGTTTGCCATGCCGATGCTTTGGAAAAAGTTGGATGTTACCATCTGGAAACCAACAATCGGGAATACCAACACAACGATACGGAATCCTTCTGCTGCTCTGCTGATGAGGCCTTCGTCAGTGGTAAAGAGTCGTACGGCAAGTTCTGGCACAAACTCTCCAATAAGGAAGGTTAGGGTCGTCATGATGGTAGCTCCGATGATGGCTAGTTTTAATACAGTATTTACTCGTTGGTACTGTTGGGCTCCATAGTTGTAGCCGGCAATCGGTTGCATGCCTTGGGTGATACCCATGACAATCATTACGCAGATGAAAACCAAACGGTTCACAATACCATATGCACCGATAGCCAAATCGCCGTCGTACTCTTTCAAGCCTTTGTTGATGAAGATGACGATGAAGCACGAAGCTACATTCATACAGAAAGGCGAAAGACCAATTGCAATGATATTCTTGACGATTTTATTTTGCAATGAATAGATGCCTTTCTTCAAATGAAGCAACTCATTCTGATTGGTTAGAATCTTGAATTGCCATACCAAAGAAACGATTTGGGCGATAACCGTTGCTATCGCTGCTCCCCGGATACCCCATTTAAATACATAAATGAATATCGGTGCTAGGATGATGTTGATAATAACCGTATTAATGGTTGCATACATTGCCTTTTGTGGATGGCCTGCGGCACGAAGAACTGCATTCAAGCCTAGATACATGTGGGTAAAGATATTACCTAACAGAATAACCTGCATGAAGTCGCGTGCATAGCCAATCGTGTCGGGACTGGCTCCAAAGAAGTAAAGAATAGGATCCAAGAATAGCAGTGAAACAATGGAAAACACGACACCAATAATTACATTCAGGGTAACAACGTTTCCCAATACCATTTGTGCCATGCTATAATCCCGTTGTCCTAATTTGACGGAAATCAAGGTCGAAGCACCTACACCCACCATCGCCCCAAAAGCTGCTCCCAAGTTCATGAACGGGAAGGTAATGGCCAAACCAGAGATAGCCATGGGACCTACTCCTTGCCCGATGAAGATACTGTCCACCATATTATATAAAGAGGTGGCGGTCATGGCAATGATGGCCGGTATGGCATATTGCATCAATAATTTGCCAATGGGCTGTGTCCCTAATTCGGTAGCATTTCCTTTCTTTGTCATGGCGATATAACCTTAATCAAACTTGTTATAAATTACAACCGGTCTGTCTTTACGGATACTCATGGATGGGAACCAGATGTCGTCGGCCGTAATGCCACATTGCTTGATGGCTTCAATGCAATATTCCAGTTTGCCGAAGTTAGCATCCACGTTATTGGTACCGAAAGTAAACTTTAATCCGCGGTCTTTTGCCATTTGAATAATCTTCATGCTAGGAATTTTGTAGCGTGGATTGATTTCTAGGGCAATACTATGCTTTTGCATGACATCGAGCACTCGATTGATTCTTTCGTCTGTCCAATATTTGTCATAGTCAGCTTGCATATCTTCCGGTATGTATGTCGGATTGGCAAAGATGTCAGCTGGTTCGTTTGTCAGAATCTTGACGGTTTGGTCAACTATCTGTTCCATATATTGTTCCTTGCTTACACCATCGTAATGTACTTCTTCTGCTCGGTAGATGCGTGAATTACGGTTTTTATGGTCCATGATGGTCATTGCATCGGTAAACAGATAGTCAAAGATGCCTAATGCTTTTTGCGAGAAAGTGGCTGTCCACTTACGGCCTTCACCTTGCACCCCACATAAGAATGGAAGAGGCTTCACTTCTTCGTAGTATTCGTATACTTCCTTGTCGTCTGCCAACATACGTCCTACACCACCTTCACCTGCATTAGGTGCTACGCCGTAGTTTATTCCATAGTTCATCGACATGGCATGTGCGATTTCCTTGGTCAAACCACCCTTCAAGTGTACGTGATAGTCGATTACCGGATAGTTCTGTTGTTGTAAACGGATGATGTCATCGTTTTGTTCGTCAATGGCAGGTAAGGTATCGTTCTCATTACGGGCATTGGCATCCAATGGAGTGATGATTAGGTTGCGGAACTTTACTGTACCTTGCTTTCCCTGAAGCATGATGTCGCCTTTACCCAAGAGGCGTTGTGCATAAGTTGCTGTTCTGTAAGGTTGGGCAGGTTCGGTATAACAAACTACATCGGTGCCATTAATTTGAATGCTGATGTTTTTGCCACGTACGGCCACTTCAAAATCAAACCATTGATTATCTTCTGCCAACGAGCGGTAAAGGTTACGGATAGCCGACAAACTACCGGTCTTTCGGGTTCCATCCATCTTACCGTTGCGGAAAAGCACTTCGTATCCCTTCTTTCCATCTGTATGGAAAAGCAGGATTGCTTCGGCATCTTGTTCTGTCAATGCTTGACCTTGCAAGATGAAGTTCTGATAATTTTCGCCGGCCGACCAACTTTGTTCGGGTGTCAGCGTAATTTCCTGGTCTTTGGGTGAATTACACGAAAAGAGTACAAGGCTGAGACACAAGCATCCAGCGAGGCGTGCCAGCCAATGATTAGCAAGGTAACTGTTCATAGTTTATCATATTAAAGTTAAATTCGTAGTACAAATATAGTAATTTTTCCTATCTTTGTTTTAATTCTTAAAATATATGCATATGATGAATTTGAAATTATTATCATTAGGATGCCTGATTGCCTTTTCAATGGGGCAAGTTTCGGCCGAGAAAACGTACAAATATCGTGTGAATCTGAAGGACAAGGAAGGTACAGCCTTCTCTATCGACAAGCCTCAGAAATTTTTGTCAGAGCGTGCTTTGGAACGCAGAAACCGACAGAATATTCAGATTGACGAAGCAGACCTTCCGGTAAGCAAGGACTATGTGAAGAAATTGTTGAAGACTGGTGCCCGTTTGGTTACTACCAGCAAGTGGAACAATACCGTAGTGCTCGAAGTGGAAGATACCTTGCTGATGAATCAGATTGCCGATATGCCGTTTGTTACAAAGGTAAAGAAGGTGTGGACTGCCCCTGATAGTATTCCTGCTCGTAATGCCAACCGTAAAAAGAGTGTAACCAATGAAATCGAAAAGACTGGTCAATATTACGGAAAGGCTCTTCAGCAGATTGCCGTTCATGGAGGCGATAGTTTGCATAAGGCCGGCTTTGCTGGTAAAGGCATGCATGTAGCGGTGATTGATGCCGGTTTCTATAATGTGGATGCCATCAAACTTTTCGAAGGAATGGACTTGTTGGGTACCCGTGACTTTGTGAACCCCGCTTCGGATATTTATGCCGAAAATGGACATGGCATGATGGTGCTTTCTTGTATGGCTGCCAATGCCGAAGATGCTTTTGTTGGTACAGCCCCCGAAGCTTCTTTCTGGTTGCTTCGTAGTGAAGATGCTGATACTGAACAACCTATCGAAGAAGACTATTGGGCAGCTGCCATCGAGTTTGCCGATAGTGCCGGTGTGGATGTGGTAAACACTTCATTGGGTTATCATGAATTTGACGAAGGCTATGGTGGCTATCGTTATCGTGACTTGGACGGACATACTTCTTTGATGTCTCATTCGGCTTCTATGGCTGCAGATAAAGGTGTTGTAGTAGTATGTAGTGCCGGTAACTCCGGACGTGGTGCTTGGAAGAAGATGACTCCTCCGGGAGACTCTGAAAATGTCATTACCGTAGGTGCCATGACAAAAGAATTGGTGAATGCTGAATTCTCATCCATCGGTCATACTTCGGATGGTCGTGTTAAGCCGGATGTGATGGCCATTGGTGTCAGCTCAGTTGTCTCGGGTAGAAACGGAACCGTATCGAAAGGTAACGGTACATCTTTTGCATCGCCTATCATGTGTGGTATTGTAGCATGTTTCTGGCAAGCATGTCCATGGCTTACTGCTAAGGAAGTGGTTAAGGCTGTACAACAGGCTGGCGACCGAGTGGACTTCCCCGACAATATCTATGGATATGGGATACCTAACCTTTGGAAAGCTTATCAAAAGGAATTGGAAAAGAGAAAATAATGGAAATTCAGGCTCTTTCTTTACACGAACTCAACGGATTGGTGAAGCGAAGCATCCGTAGTTGCATGCCTGATACTTATTGGTTACAGGCAGAACTCAGTGATGTCCGTTCCAACTATTCGGGACATTGCTATCTGGAGTTTGTACAGAAAGATGCAAGTGGAAACAATTTGATAGCCAAAGCTCGAGGAACGATATGGAACAATGTTTATAAGATTCTGAAGCCATACTTTGAGCAAGCTACAGGTCAGACTTTTACAGCCGGAATCAAAGTGTTGGTACAAGTCTCGGTAGAGTTTCACGAGCTTTATGGTTATTCGTTGACGGTGCTTGATATCGATCCTACTTATACCGTAGGCGATATGGTACGTCGTCGTCGGGAAATTCTCCGGCAATTGGAAGATGAAGGAGTTCTCGATTTGAATAAGGAATTGGAGATGCCGATGCTTCCTCAACGCATCGCTGTCATTTCTTCGGCTACGGCTGCAGGTTATGGTGATTTCTGTAATCAGTTGGAAGGTAATCCCTTCGGTTATGGTTTTCATGTCGAATTGTTTCCGGCCCTCATGCAAGGCGAAAGGGTAGAAGAGACAATTCTGGCTGCTATCGATGCGGTGAATGCCCGGATAAAGGAGTTCGATGTGGTGGTTATCATCCGAGGCGGTGGAGCCACTTCCGACCTTTCGGGCTTCGATACCTATCTGTTGGCAGCATCGTGTGCCCAGTTCCCTTTGCCTATCATCACCGGTATCGGACACGAACGGGATGATACGGTGATTGACATGGTTGCCCATACCCGAGTGAAAACGCCTACGGCTGCTGCCGAATATCTCATCGCGAAAGTGGGTGAATGTGCTGACGTTTTATCCCAAACGTCAGCACGTTTGATAGAAAGCGTGCAGAATCGTTTGTTGTGGGAACATCGCCGAGTGGATGATTTGAAACAACGAATCCCCGGTGCTGTATATAAGCGTATAGCCGATGCCAAATATGCCTTGCTGATGTCACAAGGTAGAATTCGTCAAGCTTCGAAGCTTCGCCTTTCTGCAAGTGCCCATCGGTTGGAGTTGTTACAACAACGTTTGGCCGATGCCATGCCCGAAAAGCAGTTGGCACGCGGATATAGTATTACCTTGAAGGAAGGTAAGGCGGTAAAAGATGCTTCTGCTTTGAAGGAAGGGGATGTGATTACAACTCGGCTTTTTGATGGAGAAATTAAATCGGAAATTATTATAGAACACAAAGACACAAAGACACGGAGAAAATAAACTCTGTGTTTCTGAGTCTCTGTGTGCCTTTATCATTATATATTTATGGCAAAGAAAAAAGAAAGCTATTCACAGGCTATGGCACGTTTGGAAGCCATTGTTCGTCAGATTGACAACAACGAGTTGGAAATAGACGAATTGGTGGATAAAATCAAGGAAGCCAACGAAATCATTGCTTTTTGTAGTGAAAAACTCAAGAAGGCGGATACTGAAATCGAAAAATTGCTGGCAGATGAATGAGAAAGTGAAGAATAAAGTGTACTTTTGCTTTCTCACTTGCTCTGGATGACAGATAGTTTGAATTTAAATAATATAAAATATAGAAATATGAAAGAAATTGATTGGTCAAGTCTGTCTTTCGGTTATATGAAGACCGACTACAACGTACGTTGCTGGTATCGCAATGGTGCGTGGGGTGAAATCGAAGTTAGTTCAGAAGAAACACTGAACATCCACATGGCAGCAACTTGCTTGCACTATGGTCAAGAAGCTTTCGAAGGCTTGAAGGCTTATCGTTGTCCGGATGGTAAGGTACGTGTGTTCCGCATGGACGAAAATGCAGCCCGTTTGCAAAGCTCTTGTCGTGGTATCATGATGCCGGAACTTCCTACTGAACTTTTCGAAGCGATGGTAACAAAAGTTGTTCGCATGAACGAACGTTTCATTCCTCCTTACGAAAGCGGTGCAAGCCTTTACATCCGTCCGTTGCTCATCGGTACAGGTGCTCAAGTAGGTGTAAAGCCGGCTAGTG
>JAFQNW010000065.1 GCA_017420875.1 Bacteroidaceae bacterium | reverse complement strand
ACGGCATCTTCGGTATTGATGCCTCGCTGATTGCAATAGAACAACTGGTCTTCGCTGATTTTGCTGGTAGTCGCTTCGTGCTCCACAATAGCCGTCTCGTTGTGGATGTCCATATACGGGAAGGTGTGTGCACCACATTCACTACCCAACAGCAACGAGTCGCACTGACTGTAGTTACGGGCATTCTCCGCTTTTTCCGACACACGCACCAAACCACGATACGAGTTCTGACTCTTGCCGGCACTGATACCCTTGCTCACAATGGTACTACGGGTATTCCGTCCGATGTGAATCATCTTGGTACCCGTATCGGCTTGCTGGTAGTTATTGGTTACAGCTACCGAATAGAATTCGGCTACCGAGTTATCTCCGGTCAAGATACAGCTAGGATATTTCCAAGTAATGGCTGAGCCTGTTTCAACCTGTGTCCAACTCAATTTACTATCCACTCCTTTGCAATGGCCGCGTTTGGTCACGAAGTTGTAGATACCTCCCTTACCTTCGGCATCACCCGGATACCAGTTCTGTACTGTAGAGTATTTCACTTCAGCACGGTCGTGCACTACAATTTCCACAATGGCTGCGTGAAGTTGGTTCTCGTCACGCTGTGGGGCAGTACAACCTTCCAAATAAGATACATAGCTGTCATCGTCCGCCACAATCAACGTACGTTCGAACTGCCCTGTATTTGCCGCATTGATACGGAAATAGGTAGAAAGTTCCATCGGACAACGAACACCTTTCGGGATATAAACGAACGAACCATCGCTGAATACTGCCGAGTTAAGAGCTGCAAAGAAATTGTCACGATAGCCCACAACCGATCCTAAATATTTCTGAATCAAGTCAGGATGCTCACGTACGGCTTCACTAAACGAACAGAATATAATACCTTTCTCCATGAGTGTTTCACGAAAAGTGGTCTTGACCGACACCGAGTCCATTACTGCATCTACAGCCATACCACTCAATGCCATCTGTTCTTCAAGAGGAATTCCTAGTTTATTGAAAGTTTTGATCAATTCGGGATCTACTTCATCCAAACTCTTAGGCCCTTCTTTCTTCTTTGTTGGGTCCGCATAATAAGAAATATCCTGATAATCGATTTCAGGAATATCAAGGTGTGCCCATGTGGGCATCTCCAAGGTCAACCAATAACGATATGCCTTTAAACGGAACTCCAACAACCATTCCGGTTCGTTCTTCTTGGCCGAAATCAGTCGAATAACATCCTCGTTCAATCCCCTTTCGATAATGTCGGTATGAATATCCGTAGTGAAGCCATACTTGTACTTCTCCTGCGTCAATTCCTTTACATATTTATTGGGTTCTTCTTGCATAATCAATCTTTATCTAATGTCCAATACTTTTTTTACTGCCGGAAAGAACATTTCAGTAAAATCCTTCACCGGAGTATATAACATGGACGATTCTTTCTTTGTTTTAGTTATGATTTCATTCTTTGGGTCGATATACTCCAGCACATAAATGGCCAAGCCTATCAAGAGCATGACTTTGGCTGCCCCTAACAATGCCCCCAACAATCGATTGAGCCAACCTAAATTAATTACATCCATGGCTTTTGTCAAGACAGATGCAATCAAGCTACAGGCTACCGGCACTGCTACCCAAATCAGAATAAAAGACAATATCTGTGCAATAGTTATCGAAGTTCCCAAAGCCGGAGCTAGTTTCTCAGCAACAACTCCAAACAAGGCACGAGCCAGCAATAGTCCAGCCACCAAACCGGCAATCTGCAATAACTGCTTCAGCATCCCTTTCATCAGTCCTTGGATGACTCCTACACCTATCAATACCAATATAATAATGTCTATTACTTCCATAGTTTTTTAAATGAAGAATGAAGAATGATGAATGAAGAATTCCGCATAAGATTCTTCATTCTCCATTCTTCACTCTCTAATTATTAGTTTATAGCGTTTGCTTAACTTCGATTTCTTCGTAAGTTTCGATTACGTCGCCTACCTTCAAATCGTTGCAAGCAGTCAGGCTGATACCACATTCGTAGTTTGTTCCCACTTCCTTCACATCGTCCTTGAAACGTTTCAAAGCATTGATAGAACCTGTGAACACCACGATACCATCGCGGATTAGACGAGCCTTGTCGCTACGTTTTACCTTACCGGTCTTCACCATAGCACCAGCAACCTGACCAACCTTACTGATATTGAAGACTTCACGCACTTCGATAGTAGCAGTAACCTGTTCCTTCAATGTAGGAGCCAGCATACCTTCCATCGCTGCTTTTACTTCTTCGATAGCATCGTAAATAACTGAATACTTACGGATATCCACACCTTCTTGTTCGGCCAACTTTCCTGCAGATGCAGAAGGACGTACCTGGAAACCAACGATAATGGCATCCGAAGCTGCAGCCAAAGTTACATCCGATTCTGAAATCTGACCTACACCCTTGTGGATTACGTTCACCTGAATTTGTTCTGTTGACAACTTGATCAACGAGTCACTCAAAGCTTCTACAGAACCGTCTACGTCACCCTTCACGATGATGTTCAATTCGTGGAAGTCACCCAAAGCCAAACGACGACCTACTTCATCGAGTGTCAACATCTTCTGAGTACGCAAGCCTTGTTCACGTTGCAATTGTTCACGTTTATTGGCCACTTCTCGAGCTTCCTGATCGGTATCAAACACATGGAATGTATCACCGGCAGCAGGAGCACCGTTCAAACCGAGAATCAATACAGGTTCGGCAGGGCCAGCTTCTTTGATGCGTTGGTTACGTTCGTTGAACATAGCCTTTACCTTACCATAGGATGTTCCAGCCAAAACAATATCACCAATACGGAGCGTACCGTTAGAAACCAATACTGTTGCCACATAACCACGCCCCTTATCCAATGAAGATTCGATAATGGAACCAGTAGCCTTACGGTTCGGGTTAGCCTTCAATTCCAACATTTCGGCTTCCAACAATACTTTTTCCAACAAATCGTCTACTCCTAGACCTTGCTTGGCCGAGATATCTTGTGACTGGTATTTACCACCCCACTCTTCCACGAGGAAGTTCATGGCAGCCAGTTCTTCCTTAATCTTGTCCGGATTAGCAGCCGGTTTATCAATCTTGTTGATTGCAAAGACGATAGGTACACCTGCAGCCATCGCATGGTTGATTGCTTCCTTTGTCTGAGGCATCACATTGTCGTCAGCAGCTACAATGATGATTACGATATCGGTAACCTTAGCACCACGAGCACGCATTGCGGTAAACGCTTCGTGTCCCGGAGTATCAAGGAACGTAATGCGACGACCGTCTTCCAACTTCACATTGTAAGCACCGATATGCTGGGTAATACCACCCGCTTCGCCAGCAATTACGTTTGCCTTACGGATATAGTCAAGCAATGAAGTCTTACCATGGTCAACGTGCCCCATGACAGTTACGATTGGAGCACGAGGAAGCAAATCTTCGTCGGCATCTTCTTCTTCTGTGATGGCTTGTGAAACTTCAGCACTTACATATTCTGTCTTGTATCCAAATTCTTCAGCTACAAGGTTAATGGTTTCGGCATCCAAACGCTGGTTGATGGACACCATCATGCCAATGCTCATACAAGTACCGATAACTTGAGTAACAGGGATGTCCATCATGTTGGCCAACTCGTTTGCTGTTACGAATTCTGTCAATTTCAGGATCTTGCTTTCTTCCTGTTCCATTTCTTCCTGCTCCATCATACGGTCGCGTACATTGTCACGCTTTTCCTTACGATACTTAGCAGCCTTGTTCTTGGTCTTGTTTGTCAAGCGGGCCAATGTTTCCTTTACTTGTTTTGCAACATCTTCATCGCTGACTTCTACCTTTGGAGCCGGCTTCTTAAAACGGTCCTTATTTGGTTTCCCTGCATTTCCTGCAGATTTACCAGGAGCGTTGTTCTTTCCCGGTTGTCCTGTGTTGTTATCGCGACGCTGGTTTGTACCCATATTTGATGAAGCGTTGATATCCACGCGTTCTTTACCAATACGGTTGCGTTTCTTTTTCTTACCACCTTCTTCATCCCCTTCTTTATGCCCCTTATCGTCTCCCTTGCGGATTTCCTTGATGATGGCATCCTTCATTTGCTGGCGTTGTTGCTGGCGTTGCTTTTCCTTTTCGTCACGTTCCTTCTTCTTCTCTTCCTTGCTCTTCTTCTTGGGACGAGTTGATTGGTTTAGAGCAGCCAAGTCAATTTGGCCTACAACATTAATTGTAGATTTAAATTCAGTGGTACGAATTTTGAACACACCGTCTTCTTTCTTTTCTTCAACATTCATTGTTTCAGAAGATTCTTGTTCTTTGGATACTTCTTGTGGTTTAACGTCTTCTACTACCGGAGTTTCCACCTTTACTGATTCCGGTTGTTTTTCTTCGACCGGTTTCTTTATTTCAGCTACCGGTTCTTTTTCTACCACCGGTACAGCTTCCTTCACAGGTTCTTCCACTTTCGGTGCAGCCGGACGCTTGTTCAGAGCATCCAGGTCGATTTTTCCTACAGGTTTGAATTTGGGACGCATTTCATCCGACAAGGTGGTCTTAACAACTTCCTCTTTCTTTGGCTCTTCGAAACCATCAATCGAAATGGATGCTTTGTTTCGTTCCTTGTTTTGTCTTTCTTGGATGAATTTTTCCGATTCTTTCTTCAAATTCTTGTCTGTGCTGAACTCTTTCACAAGTACAGCATATTGTTCTTCGGTAATTTTCGTATTAGGGTTTGCTTCGATTTCATACCCCTTCTTCTGCAAGAACTCAACTACCGTCGTTATTCCTACATTCAGATCTCTTGTTACTTTGTTCAGTCTTATCGTCATTTCTTTATTCTTCTTCAAATTCAGCACTTAAAATACTCAAAACGTCATCAACCGTGTCTTCTTCCAAATCGGCTTTTTCGATCAACATTTCACGTGGAGCATTCAATACTGCCTTTGCGGTATCCAGGCCTATTGCCTTGATTGCATTGATTACCCATTCGTCAATTTCATCCTTGAATTCGTCCAGATAAATGTCTTCGTCGATTGAGTTTTCATCCAATTCACGGTATACATCGATGGTATATTCGGTCAGCATGCTGGCCAACTTGATGTTCATACCTCCCTTACCGATTGCCAAAGATACTTCTTCCGGCTTCAGGTATACTTCGGCCTTCTTTTCTTCTTCGTGCATCACGATAGATGAAACTTTGGCTGGGCTCAAAGCACGTTGAATGAACAATTGAATATTGGATGTATAGTTGATTACATCGATGTTTTCGTTACGCAATTCGCGAACGATGCCATGAATACGCGAACCTTTCACGCCGACACATGCACCTACTGGGTCGATTCTGTCGTCGTAGCTTTCTACGGCAATCTTGGCTCTTTCGCCTGGGATGCGTGCAATCTTCTTGATGGTAATCAGGCCGTCGTTGATTTCAGGCACTTCCATTTCGAAAAGACGTTGCAAGAATACTGGAGATGTGCGGCTCAGGATAATCTTCGGGTTGTTATTGCGATTGTCTACGCGAGCAACAACGGCACGAACGGTTTCGCCCTTACGATAGAAGTCGGCAGGAATCTGTTCGGTTTTCGGAAGCAGAAGTTCGTTTCCTTCATCGTCGAGCAACAGGATTTCCTTCTTCCAAATTTGGTAAACTTCGGCTGCAATCACGGTGCCTACCTTGTCAATATACTTGTTGTACAAGCTATCCTTTTCAAGTTCAAGAATCTTTGACGCCAATGTCTGACGCAAGTTCAAGATGGCTCTACGACCGAACTTTGCAAAGATTACTTCGTCGGTCACTTCTTCTCCCACTTCATAAGAAGCATCGATCTTCTGAGCTTCTGTGAGCGAAATCTGCATGTTTTCGTTTGTCAACTCTTCGTCTTCCACCACTACACGGTTACGCCAGATTTCGAAATCCCCCTTATCCGGGTTCACGATCACGTCGTAATTCTCATCGGTGCCAAACATTTTCGCAATCACACTACGGAAAGATTCTTCCAAGACACTCACCATTGTGGTTCTATCGATGTTCTTGGTTTCCTTAAATTCCGAAAACGTATCAATCAAGCTGATTGTCTCTTCTTTCTTGGCCATAATTATTTAAAACTAATTAAGTATTTAGTATATTTTATTTCATCATATGTATAGGTAACATCTTCATCCACCAGTTTCGGACGCTTTGCACCTTCCGGCTTCACTTTCTTCTGAATGGTGAGAGTCATATTTTCTTCATTGGCATCCTTCAAGATTCCATCCAATTTCTTGCCTTCCTTGGTCAACACTTCCACCTCTCTACCAATGTGAATCAAGTACTGCTGCAAAACCTTGAACGGTTGTCCGATACCAGCCGAGCCTACTTCCAATTCATAATCTTCCTCCTCACGGTCGAGCTTTGACTCAATGAACCGGCTAAGGTCTACACAATCATCAATCCACACACCTTCTGCGTGGTCAATCTCTACTACAATCTTGTCATCCGGACTAACGGTTACATCCACCAAGAAATAATCCTTGTCTTCAAGCCATTCGCCCACAATCCCGCTTACAATGTTTCTGTCTATCATTTAATCACTTTTAAGAACAAAAAAAGGGCTTTATCAAGCCCCACCATTCATCCATTTCGGTGCAAATATACAAATTATCCACCAGAGCCACAACATTTACCTGTTTTTTTTATAGTTTTGCAGAAACTTCAAGGAATATGAGCAGAAAACGAACAAATCCTCACAAACCTTTCATGGTTTTCAATACGATACTTTTCTTTGCCGTACTGGCCATTTGTGCCATCTTCTTATACCTGGCCTATACCTTCAAACGAGATGCCGAAAAGAAAGAAAATGTATACGATGGAGCTTACCACATTGAAATCGGCCACGACTTTGCCGGAAACGACATCAGCATCTACCTGAACGATAGCTTGGTGCTGAATCGCGTTATGCCCGACTCTACCATTCTGCTCAACGTCCAACGTTTTGCCGAAGAACATGTCCTAATTGTGGTCGACAACACGACAGATAAAGCCAGCCCCTTCAACCTGAACAAAGATGGCGGAAAGGTAACTGTCAAGAAGAAGGAAGGAGAAGCCATCATCGAAGAAACGCCTTCACGTTTTTAAAAAACGTCAGCACGTTTTCACTTAAACGCCTTCACGTTTCATGGCAACCAAAAGAATTATCCCTGACGCAGATTTCGGACAGATTATCATCCGGAGCCGACGAACTGCTTGCAACATTACCATGCGTGCCAAACAGGATGGCCTACATGTCACGGTACCACCATACAGTTTCCTCAACAAAATAATGGAGGCCATCGAAAAATTTCGGAAACCCCTCCTGGAAAGTTGGGTAAAAAACACCCCCGAAGCCTTCAACCTCGACTACCGCATCGACACCCCATGCTTCCGGTTACGACTGGAGCAAAGCGGCTTGAAGTGCTTTACCCTGAAACAAGCCGAAGAAGGCATCATCCTTTATTGTCCCAAGCAAACAGATTTTGCTTCGGAAGCAACCCAAAAGCTGATTAAGAATGCCATCATCCGGGGACTCAAGAAAGCAGCCTCCGCCTACCTTCCTCCCCTGCTAGAAGCATTATCCAAACGATACAACCTCCCCTTCAAGCGAGTAAAGATAACAGGTAGCAAAAGCCGTTGGGGCAGTTGCTCTGCCGTAAAAAGCATCAACCTATCCTGCTACTTGATGCTACTCCCGCCCCGTCTGATGGACTATGTCTTATTGCACGAACTAGCCCACACACGCGAAATGAATCATGGCCCTAAATTCTGGGAGTTAATGAACGAACTGACCGAGGGGCAAGCCAAGAGCTTACGTGCCGAGCTAAAGAAGTTTCGAACCATTTTCTAGACGAGCCCTTAACCTCTGCAAAAAACATAATAAAATAGCCTCGGACTATTCCGAGGCTATTTTATTATTTCTTAATCACCGTTCCACCTTGCTGATGAATGGCCGAAGCCAATGTTATCACAACTTGCGATACCCCTGCATCGATAGCCGAGAAAGAATTTTCCAGTTTAGGTATCATACCACCTTGAATGACTCCTTGCTCCACATAATCCTTGAACAATTCTGGAGTAATAACCGGAATCACACTATCATCATCGTTCTCGTCGCTAAGCACTCCCTTTTTTTCAAAACAGAACACCAACGTCACATCAAAGAGTTCAGCCAAAGCCTTAGCCGTCTCGCCAGCTATGGTATCCGCATTGGTATTAAGCATAGAGCCCTGGCCATCGTGCGTCAAAGGAGCCATGACCGGCACTACTCCCTGACGAATCAGATTAGCCAGCAAATCGGCATTCACCTTCTCTACATCGCCCACAAAGCCATAATCCACCTCTTTCACCGGACGCTTTACCGAACGTATAACATTCATGTCGGCACCTGTCAATCCCATGGCATTGATGCCCTTGGCTTGCAGGCCAGCCACAATGTTCTTGTTTACCAAACCTCCATAAACCATTGTTACGACTTTCAGCGTCTCGGCATCGGTAATACGACGACCGTTAACCATCCTGCTTTCAATACCCAATTGTGCCGCCAATTTAGTGGCCGAACGTCCTCCGCCATGGACCAACACTTTATATCCTTCTATTGCAGAGAAATCGGCCAACAACTGATTGAGTGTCGCTTCTTCCTCCACAATTTTTCCACCTACCTTTATTACGGTCAATTTTTCTTTCATCATAGTTTCAACAGTTCTTTTAAGCATTCCACTGATTGACGGATCTGATTCCGACTTTCCAGATACTCTGCATTGAACGTGAATTTAGCTTTCGAATAGTGAGGCATCCGTTCTTGAAGAGCTGTCTGAATGAATTCCATCAATTCCTCGTCTGTCTTTTCGGCCAACAAAGGACGTTGTTGCTTGGCTATCTTCAACCTGCGGAACAGCACCTTAATATCTGCGTCCAAAAAAACTGTGTCTCCTACCTCGTTCATGTACTCCATATTATCAAAGAAACACGGAGTACCACCACCGGTCGAAATGACGATATCCTCGAACTCTCCCACTTCATGCAACATTCGCTTCTCCAAATTCCGGAAACCACTCTCGCCCAATTCAGTAAAAAGTTGTCGCACCGTTTTATGAAAACGCTCTTCTATATACCAATCCAAGTCAACAAAAGTCAACCCCATTGCTCGGGCAAAAGCCTTTCCAAGCGTAGTCTTGCCCGCCCCCATATAGCCAAGAAGAAATACACGTATCATTTTTTCGAAGTACTATAACGCGACTTTTTGCTATCTTTCTTAAGTTTCTGAAGTTCTATCACTTTAAAGCAAGTTTCCAAGTCCAAATCTTGCGGTTCTACATTTTCAGGAATCTTATAATTCTTTTTCTGATAGGCAATGTATGGACCATATCTACCATTCAAAACTTGCAAACCTGGTTCCTCGTTAAACGATTTGATGATTTTGTTCTCGGCTGCTTCTCGTTTCTTTTCAATCAATTCCACAGCTTCCGGCAAAGAAATCTCCATCGGATCTGTTCCCTTAGGAATAGAGACAAAGACATTGTTATGTCTGATATAAGGCCCGAAACGTCCTACACCAACCACTACAACCTTATCTTCAAAATCTCCCAAAGTACGAGGCAACTTGAAAGAGTCTAGTGCTTCTTCCAATGTTATGGTTTCCATGGACATACCCTTAGCCAACTGAGCAAAACGAGGCTTTTCTTCATCTTCGGCACTTCCTATCTGAATTACAGGACCATAACGGCCAATCTTAACTGACACGGGCTTTCCACTTACCGGGTCGATTCCCAAGACACGTTCGCCCACCTTATGTTCGCTCTTGATGTTCATGGTCTTCTCAACCAACGGATGGAACCCTTCGTAGAAATTCTCCATCAGTCCGGTCCATTCCTTGTTACCTTCAGCAACCTCATCGAATTCTTTTTCTACACTAGCCGTAAAGTTATAGTCAAGTATCTCAGGGAAATACGCCTTCAAGAAATCGTTCACAACAATACCCACATCTGTAGGCAACAGTTTACCTTTTTCATTGCCGGTAATTTCTGACTTGGTTGATTCTGTGATTCTATTACCTTTCAGTTTCAGAACATCATACGCACGTTTCACCCCTTCCTTATTACCCTTTTCCACATAACCTCTCTGCTGAATGGTCGAAATGGTTGGAGCATAAGTTGACGGGCGTCCAATACCCAATTCTTCCAATTTGCGTACCAGACTAGCTTCCGTATATCGAAGCGGGCACATCGAGAAACGTTGAGTTGCCAATATTTCCTGCTTTTCCAATTGCTGGCCTACCGCCAATGGAGGGAGCAAACGGCTTTCGTCTTCCTGTTCACTATCTTCATCGAACGATTCTTTGTATACTCGTAAGAAACCGTCAAAGGTAACCACTTCGCCGGTTGCAATAAACGATTCATGGTTATTGCTGATAGAAATGGTTGCTGTTGTTTTTTCTAGTTCTGCATCAGCCATCTGTGAAGCTATTGTACGTTTCCAAATCAGCTCGTAAAGCTTCTGCTCTTGAAGAGAACCCGAAATCTTTTCATTACTCATGTATGTAGGACGGATAGCTTCGTGTGCTTCCTGTGCACCTTTGCTCTTCGTTGCAAACTGGCGGGTCTTGACATAGTTTTCCCCCATCAAAGAAGCAATGGCAGTCCGGCTGGTACTTAAAGCCAAATCAGACAGGTTCACCGAGTCGGTACGCATATAAGTAATCTGTCCATTTTCATACAAGTGCTGTGCCACCACCATGGTTTGCGAAACAGAAAAACCTAATTTACGTGCAGCTTCCTGTTGCAAAGTCGATGTCGTGAAAGGAGGAGCCGGAGACTTCTTGGACGGTTTAGTCACAATATCCGTAATGCTATAAGTTGCGTCCTTACAAGTTTCCAGGAAATCATAAGCTTCTTCCTTGGTTTTGAAACGACTTCCCAATTCAGCTCTAACCTCTATTTTTTCATCTCCTGTACCCGGCACATTAAATACCGCTGTTACGCGATAAGAAGATTCGCTGACAAACGAGTTGACCTCGCGTTCACGTTCCACTATCAAACGGACCGCCACAGACTGAACACGTCCGGCAGAAAGAGCCGGCTTAACTTTTCTCCAAAGCACTGGCGAGAGTTCAAAACCTACAATACGATCCAACACACGACGAGCTTGTTGGGCATTCACCAGATTCACATCAATATCACGAGGATTCTGAATAGCCTTCTGAATAGCAGTCTTCGTGATTTCGTGGAATACAATACGCTTAGTCTTTGTCGGATCCAGTTCAAGCACTTCAAACAAATGCCAAGAAATGGCTTCTCCTTCGCGGTCCTCATCGGAAGCCAACCATACCATTTCTGCTTTCTTTGCTTCTGCCTTCAGTTCTTTAACCAGCTTCTTCTTATCTTCGGGTATTTCGTAAGTAGGTCGATAGCCATTAGCTACATCAATACTGAATTCTTTCTTCTTCAAATCACGGATATGTCCGTAACTGGACAAGACTTTATAATCAGCTCCCAAGAACTTTTCAATGGTTTTCGCTTTGGCAGGAGACTCTACTATTACAAGGTTTTTCTGCATAATTTTCAAATTTGGGGGCAAAAGTAGAAAAAAAAGCAGAATCACACCTATATAATAAGGTATGTTTCTGCTTTTTTTCTTAATTTTCTTTAAAAAACGGGTATTCTTCTTAGAAACGAAGCGAAACTCCAGCCAAAACATTCAATCCCTGAGCTGGGTAACCATCCATTCTGTAATAGTCTTTATCAAGCAAGTTATGGATACGTCCAAATACTTGTACATTATCCAACAATTCATAAGCTGCACCCATATGCAGATCACTGATTGGGTCGTACAATCCCTCACAACGCTTCACGTAATCATAGCCTACATTTACCTTCAAACCTTCCAAAACCTTGAAGTCGATATTTGCATTCAATTCAAACTCCGGTTTCAAGGCCAAAGCTGTAAGTTCATCAATCAGCAATCCGTTTGTATCTTCCCATTCCCAATTGTAATAAGTACCTTTTACCGAAAGACCAAACAAGTCCTTATAATCGTATTTCAATTCCAAACTTCCATAAGCAGCCTTTGTTTTTCCTTGATTAAAGCAAGCATAGGTTACGGCACTTCTTCCATCCAAGTCAAAGCATAAATCATTTTCTCTAGCTTGGTATCCACCGGTCAGGTTAAACCAGAGTCCGTTAACAGGAGATGCCATCAAACCAGCCGAGGCATCAAACAATACATAAGTAGGATAAATGGCAGGCTTCACCAAAGACCAATACGGAGTCAGATCGGTCAGTTCATAGAAACTTCGGTTTTCTCTTCCTCCACCAACTTTGGCATAAAGCACATAACTTTCAGAGAATATATATTCCAGATTGATATCAGGCGAGAACTTTACCTTGTCTTCCACTCCGCTCCACCAATCAACATGAGCTCCCAAGCGTACACGCAAATTCTCATTTTTAAATGTATAGTAAGGATTCAACTCCAACGAAGTGGCATCTTCCATCCCTTGCATGGAATAGAGGTAATTACTGAAATTGAACTTCAAGCCAAAGCTTTGTTCATCGAATGGCTTCCAAACATCGCCTTTCAAATAGACAGTCTTTTCATTACCTTCTTCCAACAGATTCGGATACTTCTGCTTATAATAATTGATTCCCAATTCACCTTGATATTGTACCGCAAGCTCCTTATCTGTAGACGCCAAGCCAAAATACATATTAGCCAAAGTCTGATGCTGGTCAGGCGAATACGTTTGCGTATTGTTTTGTGCGTTCAGTACATTATAATTCAATTGCATGTAATTAAACACTTGCGAACGATAGCTTCCACCCAACAAGAAGTCTGCCTTCTTGAATGCATGTCTATAATCGAGTCCTACTTTGGTGTTGTACAGACGTGATTTCCAATCGCTATTATCCGGGGTCAGTAAGTTCCCGTTCCAGCCATCTACAGAAGCAGCCACGTTCAAACGGTCCTTTGGAGTCATGTCCCACAGATAACCGGCTTTTATATCCACATTCCCATTGTTACCATACCCCGCACGTAAGTATCCTCGATAGGCTTTGTCCGTTTCCCATTCACGAACCACCGGCGACATCGCCTGATAGTTCCACGAAGAGACAGGTCTCAAGGAAGTTGCGTAATCGATATTTCGTTTAGCAGCCTTCGGTTCTTCCACCTTCGGCATCACATTGATTTTCGACGCATCCATCACGGTAGGATTGTATTCGTTTTCCACAATTACTGTTCGGTTCATTGTCGTATCCTGCTGAGCATAAGCTGTCCCTAAAGAGAACAAGCAAATACTTGCAACAATTGCAATCTTTTTCATTCGTTTTATTTTTTAGTTGTTTTATTCTTTCAAGTTTTCCAAACGGCTCTCAATCATAGTGGCAATATCGTCTTCTGCCTGATAATTCTGTTTCAAGGAGAGCAAGTATTGGCGGGCATCCAATTTGCGGTCCATCTTGACATACACATCCGAAAGCAGCACAAAACTACGTGCCAACCAGTAGGCATGAGGCGTACTCACATTGATGTAATCCAGCAATTCAGCTTCAGATTCGGCTATTTGTCCACCATCAAAATACCCCTGTGCCAAGCGGTATTTAGCTTCCGCACCATACACATTTCGCGTATCTTTCGACAGAAGTTTCCAGTCGTTCATGGCTTCTTGCGGCTGGTTTACAGCAGTCAAAGCCTTGGCACGATAATATCGTGCTTCGTTTTCCAGCTCTGGCGACACCTTTGCATCCGACAATATCGAGGTAGTCACAAAGATCAACTCTTCCGAATTACCAAGCATAGCGGCACTTCTCAGCATACCGGTCTCTGCCAGTTGCCGACGTTCGGCAGTAGCAGCCTGTTCGCGTAAATGCTTGTAATTTTCCAATGCCTTTTCATAGTTCTGAGCCGTATAAGCCATTTCAGCATTCATTGCTCTTGCCTCTTCCGAATATTTGTTGGCAGGATATTCCAGCACCTTGTCCAAATACCCCGATGCCTGTGCATAATTCTTTTGACTATATTCTATCAGCCCCATGTAATAATTGGCATTCAGGCTGAAAGCCCCTTCTGGGAATGTCTGCAAATAGCGTGTAAAACTTTCCTTTGCCTGAGCAGTTTCACCTCGCATATAGACTCTTTCGGCAGCTACGTATGTCAAGGAATCCCGCTCGTTCACATCAAAGTTCACCCCACCCGAAATGGTCGATGCATAATTGGCATATTCATCCACTTGGTTAAGGTCGATGTAAATGGACTTCAAGTCACGCTGGGCCAATCGTGCTTCTTCACTGCCCGGATAATTCTTGATTACTTCCTTATAAGCAGTAATGGCTTCAGGATACTTATCGTCCTGATAATACAATAATCCGATTTCGTTAGCGGCACGACGGGCATTGTGGCTTTCCGGAAAGTTCTTCACCAACATCTGATAACGGCCTATCGCATTGGCATTGTCTTCCATTTGCACAAACGCACGTCCCTGTTCATAGAGGGCATCGTCAATGTATTGCGACTTCGGATAATCTGTAATCAGTTTGTTCAGCGATTGGATTTTTCCGGCATAATCCCGTTGCAACCCTCTCACAAAACCTTCCTGATACAAAGAATAGTCGCCCAATGAAGGTTCTGTATCTGCCGCCTTGGCATAATTCTGTCGGGCTGACTCAAAATTGCGAGCATAGAAGAAACAATCGCCCATTCGGTTATAAGCATCCGCCTGAATTTGACGATGATTTCCACTTCCTCTCTTCACATACCGGGAGAACCAATTCAATGCTTCGGTGTATTTTTTCTGTTTGAATTCGGTATATCCCAAATTATACAAGGCCAACCCATATTCCTGACTGGACTTGTCAGTAGCAAACTCCAAGTAATGACGCAAATCACTTCCTGCAGCCTGGTATTTTTCCAAACGATAATTAGCCTCTCCTCTCCAATAGTAAGCATCTGCTTTAGTCGCTGCATTGTATTGACCTAGAGTCAACGATTCGTTCAAAAAACGTATTGCTTCGGGGAAATCGGCATTAGCGAAAGCTTGTGTTCCTAAGCGGAATAAGATTTTCTGTTTGGCTTCAAGAATACGGGCTCCGGGTTGACGAATCTTGTCTATCGACCCCAAGGCAGCTTCATAGCTACGCGTATTCATGTATACGTCAATCAGATAGTCATTTGCCTTTTCAGCATAAGAAGAGGTAGGGAATTCGTTCAAGAAACGCTCGAATACATGCACCGACTCAGCAAAAGGCGAGTAGGACGTTTCGTGTATGCAAAGGGCATAGTTATACAATGCCTGCTCCTTTACACCCATATCATGATTGCCCAACGATGCCTGTTCAAAAGCCATACGGGCCTGATTCCGTTCTTTCAGATTTAAGTAGGCCAACCCCATGTGCAAATAAGCATTCTGCGACAAAGCATCCTGTTCAACCGCCACTTTACCCAAAGCCTCTACCGCTTTCGAGAAAGTCTCTGCATGATAATAACTCATGCCCAACTTATACAACGCTTTCCGCTGAGGAGAGGAAGTCGAAAGCACATAAGTCTCCAAAGAGGTTGCCGCATCCAAATAATCCTGCAAGCCATAGCGGGCTTCCCCTTGGATACGATGCATTTCCCCTTCATCCTTATGTCCGGTATAGTACTTCAGGTAATCGGTGGCCACCGCTTCGGCCTTGCGATAGTCCTCGCGAAGCAAGCAGATTTCTCCCATGTAATAAGGGACCAACGGAGCATAGGTCTTATCCTTCTGCAACGAAGCAAAAGCTTTCAAGGCCTGGTCATAACGTTGCTCGGCATAGTCGATGTATCCCAAATTGAATGTAGCATCGGCTGCATGGGTCTTGCTTACTTCTTGCAACATGGTGAACCACACCTTTGCCTCCTTCAGCTCACCGGTCTTCAAATACGCCGTAGCCATTTTGCAAACAGCCTCATCCCGTTCTTTATCCGGCAAGGCTTCCAAATCGCACGACTTGAATGCATTCAATGCATCTTCGTATTTTTCTTCATTCACGTAGGCCGAAGCAATCATGGACTGTACCCGGTTGGCATGTCTCGAATCGGGATATTGCTTCAGGTAAGCCTTCAGCAGTTCCACACTGTTTTTCGACTTCAGTTCATATTCCCGACATACACGGGCATATTCCTTATCGCCGGCAGCATCCTTCGTTCCCACTTGTTGAGCTAACCCTTGCTGCATGGTCAGCCCCAACCACAATGCTATCCAAACAAATCTTTTATTCATCATGCTATTATTTTCTTTTCTCGTTGATAAAGCGTCGGACACCCTCTCGCACAGAGTCTAATCCAAACTCTTCCGGATTAACTGTATCCAAAGGCATCCAGAAAGTTTCTGCTACATCATCCATAGCCCCCAAACAGGTGTCATCCTTCACTTTGCAGACAAAGAACTGGTCGAGCGTATGTACCAGGAATCCCGAGTACAAATACGTATTTGGCAAAGAAAACTGATAAATAGCTTCCGTCACCTCCAGCCCAGTTTCTTCCAGCACTTCGCGAGCCACCCCTTGTTCGCCTGTTTCAAACCGGTCTATGAATCCTCCCGCCAAGTCCAATGTTCCTTTCATGGGATCCTTCGCTCTACGGCAAACCAAAAGTTCATTCCGGTCATTCAGGATAAAAGCTACTGTCGCCGCACTCACATTGAAGTAATACACAAAACCGCAATCCTCACAACGTTTGGATTTTTCGTTGTTTACCAAAAACTTCGGCGACCCACATTCTGGACAATATTTAAACAATTCCAACGGATGATGCATACTTTCCCTTTATTATTAAGGTACAAAGATAGCAATACCTTACGTAACTTCCCGTTAATAAAAGCTAAAGAGATGTTTTCTGTGGGATTTCTTTATACTTTTGTCCTATATTAGACTTATAAAACTCATGGAATTTACGATTATTGTACTTCTTATTCTACTAAATGGGGTGTTCGCCATGTCCGAAATAGCCCTTATATCTGCCCGTAAAAGTAACCTCACCAACGACTCACGCAAAGGGAGCCAATCGGCACGAATCGCCTTGAAACTGGCCAACGACCCGGACAAATTCCTCTCTACCGTCCAAATCGGCATTACGCTAATAGGTATCGTGACCGGTATCTATTCGGGCGACGCTTTGGCCGACGATTTCGGAGTTTTATTGAAGGAGTGGGGCTTCCCTGCTACTTATGCCCGTCCTGTAGCCCAGTCGGCTATCGTCATGTTGGTTACCTACCTCAGCATTCTATTTGGCGAACTGGTTCCCAAGCGTATCGGGATGAGTGCTTCCCTTCGGGTAGCCAAGTTATTGGCCCGCCCCATGTACGCCCTGTCGATTATAGCCTCTCCATTTGTCTGGTTATTATCTCAAAGCACCTCCCTCATTTTCCGCTTGATGAACATCAACACTTCGGGCGAAAAGGTCACCGAAGAAGAAATCAAGTCGATGATAGACGAGGGTGCCGAAAACGGTGAAGTACAGGAAGTGGAACAAGAAATCATGGAACGCGTCTTCTCGCTGGGCGACCGCAGTCTAAGCACCATCATGACCCACCGCAACGACATCGTATCCATCGACCTCGACATGAGCCACCAGGAAATTACTCGAATTGTACGAAACCATCTTTACCAAGTATACCCGGTCACACGTAACAAGAGTCTGGACGACATTGTGGGAGCTGTCTACCTGAAAGACATGTTCGGCACATTGCTAGACGATTCGTTTGACCTGCGTAACCTCATCCGTCCGGCTCAATACTTCCATGAAAACATGGATGTATACAAGGCACTGGAACTTATCCGCAAAAACCACATCAAATATGGACTTATTTGCGATGAATTCGGCAGTTTGCAGGGTATCATCACCATGAAAGACTTGTTAGAAGCATTGGTAGGTTCACTTCCCGGTGAGTCCGAGGTTCCCGACATCATTCCACGAAAAGACGGAAGCTGGCTGATAGACGGACAATGTTCTTTCTATGATTTCCTGAAACATTTTGACTACGAGGACTTGTATCCTGAGCACACTCACAACACACTCGGCGGACTCATTCTCCATCAATTAGGAAAGATTCCGCAAGCCGGCGAGAGTTTGCAATGGAATGGTTTTACTTTAGATATTGTCGACATGGACGGAGCCCGAATTGACAAAGTGTTGGTTACACCTCCTTCACCTGTCACAGAGTAGTTCGTCATTCCTTTGCTAAAAATAATAAAAAAGACTCTTTTTATCATTGTTTCCTTGATTTTTCTTTCAAAAAAGCACGACTTTTCAAAACATTCTCCTATATTTGCTTACAGAATGAAAATAACAAAAAATAATGTAATATGGAGAAAATAGACAACCTCGACAAACAAATTCTAGAGATTATTTCTCAAAATGCCCGTATCCCTTTCAAGGATGTAGCTGCTCAGTGTGGAGTATCCCGTGCTGCTATCCATCAACGTGTGCAACGCTTGATTGACATGGGAGTCATCATCGGTTCCGGCTATCATGTAAATCCGAAAAGCTTGGGTTATAGAACTTGTACTTACGTAGGAATCAAGCTCGAGAAAGGTTCCATGTACAAATCAGTGGTTGCCGAGTTGAAGAAGATTCCTGAAATCGTGGAATGCCACTTTACTACCGGTAACTATACCATGCTGACCAAGCTTTATTCTCGCGACAACGAACACTTGATGGATTTGTTGAATTCCAGAATTCAAGAAATTCCGGGCGTTACAGCTACCGAGACATTAATTTCTTTGGAACAAAGCATCAAGAAGGAAATCCCTATCCGCTCTGAATAATGGAATGGTTGACTAGTATTCATTGGGAAGGTATCATCATTGGCATCAGCACCTTCCTGATTATCGGTTTGTTTCACCCGGTAGTTATTAAAGCAGAGTATTATTGGGGCACCCGTTGCTGGTGGATATTCCTATTGCTGGGCATCGTTGGCATGGTCGGTTCTCTGCTCATCAGCGACATTCTGATATCTTCGTTGCTGGGCGTGTTTTCCTTCTCCTCTTTCTGGACCATCAAAGAAGTCTTCGACCAACGCGAACGGGTTTTGAAAGGATGGTTCCCGATGAACCCCAAACGGAAGCACGAATATGAGTCCTAATAAATAGAGGTTGTATGATTATACAAAAAGCGGATATGCGTTCGGCATATCCGCTTTCAGTTTATTCCGGTTGGTAAACTTGCAGTTCCAAATTACCTTGCAAGGCTCCCAACGCATTATAGGCCAAAGCCCACATCTCGTCTTCGCCCGGCATCAAGACTATTGGTCCCAAGCAGTCAATCCAGTCTTTCAATAGTCCCACACAATACTTGCTGTGAGCAATTCCACCGGTCACGATAATCGCATCCACTTGTCCTCGCAAAGCTACATAACGTGCACCCGCCTCTTTGGCAATGGTGTACATCATGGCATCAAGCACACTCTTGTATGGTTCTTCACCGGCTTCTGCCTTGGCCGCGATGGTTATCATGTCTGTTTCCCCTAGATGTCCGTTCAGACCACCCTTACCACTCAACATTTTCTTCACCTCACGAAGGGTATACTTACCGCTGAAGCACAACTCGGCCAGCTGTCCGGCAGGCACCGTACCGGCTCGTTCGGGACTGAAGGGTCCGTCACCATCCAATGCATTGTTCACATCGATTACCCGTCCCTTCCGATGAGCACTTACCGAGATACCACCGCCCAAATGCACCACTATCAGGTTCAGGTCCTCATAACGCTTTTCCAACGAAGCTGCATACCTACGTGATACCGCCTTGCTGTTCAAAGCATGGAAAATAGAAACACGCTCTATTCCCGGAATACCCGTCCATCTGGCTTCCGGCATCCGTTCGTCCACCACCACTGGGTCGGCAATATAAGCCGGACAATGACATGCCACACTCAATTCATCGGCAATCAACGCTCCCAGGTTGCTGGCGTGCTCCATGGTGGCATGAATCAAATCATGCTTCATCCGTTCATTGACGGCATACACTCCACCCGGAGTAGGCTTTAACAATCCTCCACGGGCTATTACCGCATCAAAAGCCAACGGGATACCGGCTTCGTTCAAAGCCTTCACGATAAACTCCTTCCGATATTCATATTGTTCATTGATGTGCCGGAACTGAGCTATCTCCTCCACCGGATGATGGACATTCTTGGTCCACACAGGATTCTCATCTTCATACAAGGCCAACTTTGTTGAAGTAGACCCCGGATTAATCACAAATATCTTCATTGCTTTATTTTTTTTGATCACTACAAACACAGGCCAATGCCAGACTATAGAATTTGGAGTTACCCGAGTCGGCTCTCGAAGGCACCACTACCGGAGCCATCGTGCCTTGCAGCATACCGGCCATGTTGGCATCGCCAAACAAGGAGACCGTCTTGTAGAACGTGTTGCCCGACTCAATATTGGGGAAAATCAGCATATCGGCATGTCCCACTACAGGCGAACTGATTCCCTTCACTTCGCCGCTGTGTGCATCGCAAGCCGTCTTCACATCCATCGGACCGTCCAAGTACATGTCCCCATATTCCCCGGCTTCTGCCCGTTCCTTCAGGGCCACGTAATCCAAGGTATGCGGAAACTTTTCGTTCACCTTTTCGGTACAGTGAATCAAGGCAATACGGGGAGCATCGATTCCCATCCGTCGGCACACATCCACGTTGTAACGAATCATGGCATCGAAATGTGCCAAGGTAGGTCGAGGAATCACCGCTGCATCCGAAAAGAAAATCAACTTATTATAGGTAGGGACTTGAGCCACCGTCACATGACTAAGGATATTTCCTTTAGGCAGCAGGCCATGTTCCTTGT
>JAFQNW010000064.1 GCA_017420875.1 Bacteroidaceae bacterium | reverse complement strand
GGTTCCATTTGGGCAGCAACAGTTGCGAACAGATGCTGTACTGCATGAAGCGTATCTGCGAACCTTGTAAGGAACACGTCGATAACAACTTCAAACCGCTTTCGGAACGTGCCCGTGCCGAATTCATCCCGGTACGCGACGAAATGATTGCCCTTATGACTCAGGCTCGTGATGTCATCATCAGTGGCGACTATGACAAGGCGGATGCCATCCTGAAGGACGGCGATGGTTTGAAGGTGAAGATCTCTACTTTACGTCGTCATCAGATGAACCGCATCCACGATGAAAGCGTAAACGTGAAGACAGCTTTGGTTTACTTGAACATCTTGCAGGAATCGCAAGAATTGGTAAGCAGCTGGAGACACTTGCTCCGTGCCAGCCGCATGTTTCAATAAGCCGACTATTTAAGAGAGAGAAATAAATTGTGGATAGCTTCTTTTCCTGTTTCGGAAAAGAAGCTATCTTTGTATGCAGATAAACCTTTTAACCTTTCATACCATGAGCGAATTATTGAACATCATCAGTCAATTTCCCGAAATAAAGGAAGTGAAGGAGACTCGTCGGCTGAATTCCGGTTGGATTAACCAAACTTATTTGGTGGAGACTCCTGCCGAAACAACTCCGAACTACATCCTCCAACGCATCAACCATCAGATTTTCACGGACATCGACATGCTTCAACGCAACATCGAGGCTGCTACGGCACACATCCGCCGCAAGCTGGAAGCCAAAGGAGAAACCGACATCAACCGCAAGGTGCTCCGCTTTGTCCCCGCTACCGATGGAAAGACTTACTACTTCGATGGCGAAAGCTACTGGCGTGTTTCCGAATTCATTGCCGACTCACAAACCCTCGAAGCGGTTACTCCGGAATCTTCTTATTTGGCCGGTTTAAAGTTCGGCGAATTCCAAGCAATGCTGGCCGATATTCCCGATGAATTGGGCGAAATTATACCAAACTTCCACAACATGGAATTCCGCCTTCAACAACTTCGCGAGGCCGTAGCCGACAACAAGGCCGGTCGTTTGGCCGAAGTTCAGGACCTCGTCGATGCCATCGAAGCCGATGCAGAAAAGATGTGCCAAGCCGAACAACTTTTCCGCGAAGGCAAATTACCCAAACACATTTGCCATTGCGACACCAAGGTGAGCAATATGCTTTTCGACCAGGACGGCAAGGTGTTGTGTGTTATCGACCTGGACACCATCATGCCTAGCTTCATCTTCTCCGACTTTGGCGACTTCCTCCGCACCGCAGCCAATACCGGTAAGGAAGACGAACCTCAACTGGAAAACGTCCGTTTCAACATGGAAATCTTCAAGCCTTTCGCCAAGGGTTATTTGGAATCGGCACGCAGTTTCCTTACTCCGCTCGAAATCGAGATGTTGCCTTTTGCCGCCCAATTGTTCCCATACATGCAAGCCGTCCGCTTCTTGGCCGACTACATCAATGGCGACACTTACTATCACATCCAGTTTGCCGACCACAATTTGGTTCGCACCAAGGCTCAATACAAGTTCTATCAAGAAACTTGCAAGGCCGAGCCTGAGATGAAAGCATACATCAGCACCCTGATTTAACCCGTTTTCTAACAACTGAAATCAGGTGCCTTCACTTTATCACCATCGTCATTCCGACTCATCATCAAGGAGTTGGAGTGACGATGCCTGTTTTTTGAAGTGAACTTCCGCTATCATGCTCATTTTCCGAGCATTTAGGTATCATCCTGAGCAAAGCGAAGGATCTGTATACATCCACAAGAATATTGCCCTCCATCAAGTAACATTCTCCGAAAGTAGCAGAAAACTTTCCTATTTCTTCTACTCAAAAAAGTTAATCATAAGTTTTGATTCGCCAATCAGAACTTATAATTCGTCAATCAAAACTTTTGATTCGTGAATCAAAAGTTCTGATTAACTTTTTCTTCTTGAAACGAATCATTTTGTTTCAGCAAGAAAAGGATTATTCTTCAAGCTATCCGGATGATTCCTACACCCTGCTTCACCGGAAGTGATAACGGCCAATTGTTTCACCGCCCCTCTTTTTGTAAAGAGACGTTTGCATTTCTATAAAAACCCATTAAATTTGTATTTATGAAAGCAAGATTACACATCCTCTTCATATTACTGGTTATCGGGTGGAGCAGCTGCACTCGCCACACCACATACCCCTCTTTATGCAAGAGGCAGCAATGTGCATGAACGAACATCCCGACCATGCACTTGAATTATTGCAACACCAGAAAGACAGCATCGCATCTTTTCCGGAAGAAACACAGATGTATTATCACTTGCTTTGCATCCAGGCCAGAGACAAGCAATACATCGAGCACACCAGCGACTCCTTAATCAACCAAATCGTACAATACTACGAAAATCACGACGATGCCGAGAAGTTGATGATGGCCTATTATTACCAAGGCAGCACCTATCGCGACATGAACGATGCTCCCCGAGCCTTGAAAGCCTTTCAGCAAGCGGTGGATGTGAGCAAACAGGATAACATATTACTACCTAAGGCTTACAACCAAATGGGAAGTTTGTTTATGTACCAAGACCTATACGATGAAGCGATAAGAGTAAACCGGAAGAATATAGAGCTTTATACTAAATTAGGACAACCCAACAAAGCTGCGTATGCTTTAAGAGACATAGCACGAATGTATAGCATGAAAAAAGCATCCGATAGTGCCTTACATTATTACAATAGGGCATACAAAGCAGCATTAGCTGATAAGGACTCAGCTAGATATTATAGTATTCTGAGTGAAAAAGGAGGGTTCCTTTATGAATTGGGATTTATAGACTCTGCTAAATACATACTGAATATGGCTGCCCAACACTCAGCAGTCAAAGGCAAAACTCATATTTACAATATACTAGGCTATCTTTATGAAGATTTACAATTATGGGATTCCGCCTATTATTACAGAGAAAAAGTGATGGTATCCAAAGATATCTATAAAAAATTCAACAATTACAAAAGTTTATCCAATCTAGAAAAACAAAAGGGAAATTATATTCAAGCTTTGTCATTATTGGAAGAAGCCATGTCACTAAATGATTCAATAAACAAAGTAACCCAGACAGAAGCTATCGCCAAAATCAACTCCTTATATAATTATCAACATACAGAAAAAGAAAATGCACAATTAAAGTTAGACAAAGAAAGACAAAAGAGTTGGACTCTAGTTTTAGCTTTCGTTGCTTTACTAGCTTGTTCATTATGTCTTTTCGTAGTTCTATACCAACGACAGAAAAAGGCAAAAGCTATACTTGAGCAGAAGAAAAGAGATCAACGAGAAGCAGAAAGATACGCCAATAGTCAAGCTGCCATACAAGATAATAACCGTAGAATAGCAAAATTGAACTCACTTTTAAAAGATTCAATAACAGAAAACGACATCCTAAAACAAGAATTATTGAAAACTCAGCGAAAGAGATTAGAAATTCAAAACGAAGAAATCATACAATACCAAAAAGAGCATAAACTTCTTTTAGCAGAGTTCAAAAGTTCCGAACTCTACAAAGAAATATGGATAGCTTCCAATAATGAAGACACCAATTTAGCTTTAACCAAATTTCCAGAGAAATGGGTTGCCATACAAGATAACATTGACCGAATATATCCTGATTTCACCCAAAGGATAAAAGGGTTTTATCCTTTCTTATCCACACGGAGCTACAAGTATGTTGGCTAACAAAAATAGGAATTTCTCCGTCAGGCATAGCAAGAGTATTAAACTTAAGCAAACAAGCCATCACCAACATACGGTCTCGGCTTACCCGAAAGATGAAAATCAAAGAAAGCAAATGGGCAAATTTCGACCATTTCATCGAAGAAATGTAATTTCCTTACCGGATACGACATCATTGTGTACTCTTGTGTACCCAAGTTTATTTTATCCAGCCTATCTTTGATTTGCAATAAAAGAAAAACATGAGAACATTAAAACACATGTCAAACTAAAACATTGGTATTATGAAAAAGATGTACTACACTTTCCTACTATTAGCGATAGCTATTGGTGTAACTTCGTGCAACAACGAAGCCGATGAAAAAATAATACTACAAGACATTACTGCCATGACTAATCCAGAACCAGCTCAACGATTTATTTTTATGGATGGGAATCGTGTAGACGATGCATATGCCAAAGCTTTAACATTCAAGGTTTTGGATACCATCAGCAAAGATAATGATAAAATCTACGAAGCAGAAATGGAAATGCAACTTCCAGAGATGAGACGTATTTCGCTGGATGACATGACTTTTAGTAGGATGACTTTTCACATCAATGCAAAGGCTAGTGAAGAGAGGATAACTTTCAGCGGGGATGAAATCCACTCACTAGGTGAAACTAAATATACCGTTGAAGGATATATGAAACAAGGACTTTCCTATGAACAAGATACGTTGTTAGTTCAAGTAAAAAGGATATCACCCAAGGCAAGTTTCGCAGGCAACACCTACAAACTGACTTTTGATGAAAACACATTCGGTTATTCTGATTTTTCGGACAATGGCAATATAGATAACCGCCCCGTTATAGAATATGCTCAGGAAGCAGTCCCTTATTATGCCAACTACCAAAGAGACAAGACAAACGGGGCAATCTATCATTTAACCTTCCAAGAAGACGGTACTCTTGACATAAAGAAAAAGGATAATTCCATGACCGGTTTTGAATCTATCACAGAAAGTTTCAGATATTATATCACTTCCTCTAATTCCAATAAGGGAACCGGTATGATAGAAATGTCGTTTGATACGGCTATGGATTTAGAATGCTTCTTGCAAGGAGGATTATTAGAAGGAACAAATTATTATTATAGTTACCCACCCCAATTACCAATTTATACTTTTAACTTACCTTTTGAGTACGTAGAAAATGAGAAGGGAGAACTTATGATTGCTCTAGGTGACGAGATTACTCCGCAATATAAGATAAGAAATTCGATTAAAACATGGATGTACTATCATGCGGATGGTTATTATACACCCGGCGAGACAGACCCGTTGAAGGTATTCCTAGATAATTGGAGTATCCCTGCAAACGATTTGTTGGACAACCTTTGGTGGAACTTGAAGAAAATATAAACTCTTTCAGCAAAAACAACTATCTTGCATGCAAGATTTCAGGAATTCTTTCATTTATAGGGTAGAGGACACACAAAAAAGAAAGAAGCATGAAAAGGATTAAAGGATTATTTCAACTACTGGCCATCTGCATGATGGCATGCAGTTTCTACGCTTGCGAAGAAGAAGGACTTGGCAATGTGCCTGACGGACAAGAAAAAGAAGAATTAATGATATGGGATTTTGCCCCCATCAACCTACACTTTACTTTGACCGGTGAAGACGGGGAGGATTTGCTCGCCCCAGCCACACCGGGTAGTTACTCCGGGTTGGCCCTCTCTGCCGTGTATAAAGAAAAGACTTACGAGAAGGACGTATTTGAGGAAAACAGAATTCCATATAGCCGAGCCTATTTGCCACACATGTACGGCCTCTACACCACCCAACAAAAGAACGGACGTTATGCCTTAACTTTCGGAGAGTTGGACGGAGCGGGAAAATACGAAGATGCCACGATAGTGCTTCGCTGGGGAGACCACACGGAGGATATCATCACTTTTTCCGGTAACCTGACTTGGAAAGACAATAAGCCCATACTCGCCCGAACTTTCAAATTGAATGGAGAGATTGTAGCCGAGAACACCAACAATCCCGTTATCGACATCCCAAAGAAAGCCATTCAAAGCCAAGGCAACCAATTGGCATTTGACGTTGAACCTATCGTTTTCAATTTTCAGTTAACTGATTCATTAGGAGGCAACTTACTGAATCTTTCGAAAGAAAAATATACAGACAAAGACAGCATCAAGGCTATCTTCCAAGGAGAAGCATATTACATAAACATCCAGCCGGAAAATAGTGAGGACAACGAATCCGACACACCCAACTTTACTGGCTTGACACTGGCGAGATATCCTCAAACCATGTATCCACATCCGCTCAAGTTCGGCGAGCTGGATGGCACAGAAACATACGAAGACGAAAACCTGATTATGGATTGGGGAAGCCTAGGCAAGGATACCATTACCTTCACATCGAAGATAACTTGGGAGAACAACCGCCCTATTTTCGTGCGTAGCTATTCGCTGAACGGAAAAGAAGTGGGAAAAGACCTCGCAAGACCATACATCAGAATCGTAAAATAGCCATCGGCACTCCAACGATCTGTAAATAAACAAATATGCCGTTAGTGTACAAGTGAATTCACTTCATCACTAACGGCATATTATTTGTTTTTTAGCGGCAACTACCGCTTCGGTATATCGACAAATTTTTCGCTCTTGCCACGCAAGTGTTCTGAGAAGTAGTCTACCAGACGCCAATAGAAGTATTCGTTCATATCACCGAAGGCATGACGTTGTTGCGGAAGCATCAGCATATCGAAACGCTTGCCGGCACGAATCAAAGCATCGACTACACGCATGGTATTACCCGGGTGTACATTGTTGTCGATATCGCCATGGATAAGCAACAAGTGTCCCTTCAAGTTCTTGGCAATCTGCGGATTGGTTGCAATCTTATAGACAAAGGTAGTGTCTCCCTTTTCAGTAATCTGTTCTTTCACGCCATGGTGAGTTTCACTCCACCAACGGTTGTAGATGTTGTTATCGTGGTTACCGGCACACGACACGGCAGCCTTGAAGAAGTCAGGATACTGACAAATAGCAGCTGTACTCATGAAGCCACCACCTGAATGGCCATGAATACCTACACGGTTGATGTCGATGAAGGAGTGGCGGTTGGCCAATTGTTCGATGGCATATTTATGGTCGGCCAACGGATAATCACGCATGTTGCCATAGCCCCAGTTGTGATACCACTTGGAACGGCTTGGGTGTCCACCACGCTGACCCACTGAAATCACAATGAAACCGGCTTGTGCCAAACGGTCGGTACGCGGACTCATGCGAGTAAACGGATAATAAACGGCTTCGACCTGAGGACCCGGATATACGTAGTCCACAATCGGGTAAACCTTGGTTGAGTCGAAATTGAACGGCTTGTACATCACCCCATAAAGATCGGTTACACCATCAGCAGCCTTCACGGTGAAAAGTTCCGGGAACTTATAACCATTGGCAAAGAGTTGTGAGAAGTCACTTTCCTGAATATCCATCACCTTATTACCGTTGTTGTCCAACAAAACAGCCTTAGGTACGGTATTGATGCGTGAATAGTTGTCTACAACAAAACGAGCATCATCGTCCACTTCTGTCTGATGGAAGTAGTCGCCCTTGGTTATCTGTTGCAAGCCAGAACCATCGGCATTCACACGATACAAGTGTTCATAATAAGGATTTTCACCCTTGTTGCGACCATTGGCAGTAAAATAGATGACACGAGCCTTTTCGTCTACCTTCAGGATTTCTTCCACATGCCATGGGCCCTTGGTGATGCGGTTCTTCAAGTTACCCTTATCGTCGTACAAATAAAGGTGTGCCCAACCGTCACGTTCGCTCCACTGGATGAGTTCCTTGCCACCGCTCAAAGTCTTCAACGGACGAGTTTCCTGATAAGTATTCATGCGTTCCTTAATAATTGGGACAATCGAATCCTGACCGATGGTAT
>JAFQNW010000063.1 GCA_017420875.1 Bacteroidaceae bacterium | reverse complement strand
CTGTCGACATGGAAGAGTTGATTCACCGCATCCATCGCCGATGCACCTTGACCAAGGGCGACCTGCAAGCAGCCTTTGTGGAATTAAGCGACGAGATTGTGAACTGCCTATGTGCCGGCGACACGATTCACATCGACGAGATTGGCTATTTCAGCCTGTCCCTCTCGTCCCCATCGAGCTTGTCTCCGAAGAACAACCGCCATCCAGGCATTGGCATCAAGACGGTGAACTTCCGTCCGGACATGCATCTGAGAAAGAAGCTCGAAGAAAAGGCGGAGTTTGTAGCAGCTACGCATAAATCGCACTCTGCCCCGCTGGACATCTACGAAATCGATGCCCTACTGAACGATTATTTTTACGAGCATTCCACCCTTACCCGTGTCCAATTTGAGCGGCTATGTGGATTGACCACGAGCACCGCCCAACGCCATTTGCGTCGTTTGGTCAAGGAAGGACGTATTCATAATATCCACACCGCCCAACATCCGCTCTATGAACCCATGAAAGGGTTTTATGGCAAAGAAGAATGAAGGCTGAAGGCTGTGAAGGGTGAAAATCCAACTTTTTAAATCGAAATGATACCTAAAATCATACACTATTGCTGGTTCGGTGGAAAGGAAAAGCCGGAAGAAGTGCTTCGGATGATTGCTTCGTGGAAGAAGCATTGTCCGAATTACAAAATCAAGGAATGGAACGAGGGGAACTTCGACATTCACCTGAACCGGTATTGCGAGGAAGCCTACCAGCAAAAGAAATGGGCTTTCGTGAGCGATGTGGCACGTATGTGGGCACTGAATGAATACGGAGGCATTTATATGGATACGGATGTGGAGGTAGTACGTCCACTAGATGACCTACTCTCCCACTCCGGCTTCTTGGGATTTGAAGGTACGCAATGGATTGCAACCAGCATTGTCGGGGTAGAACCACATCATCCCCTCATTGAAAAATTCTATTCGCATTACCAAAACCGTACGTTCATACAACCCGACCAAAGTTTGGATCAAACGACCAACGTGGAGATGTGGACAAAACTATTGGTTTCGGAATACGGATTAATCCTCAACGGGCAGCAACAACAGGTAGCCGGTTTCGAGGTGTACCCTACGGACTACTTTACCCCATACGATTATATCAACGGAAAGCTTTCGAAAACGTCCAACACCTACTCCATCCATTGGTTCGGACAATCGTGGGTGGGCCTGAAGGAATGGCGAAAGAAACTGGCCCAGTGGTATCATCGGATTTGTGGAATCAAAATGAAATAAGGACTATGCAAGAACCTATCCGCATATTGATGCTCTTCACCATCATGAACCGTGGCGGTGCCGAGACCATGGTGATGAACTATTACCGAAACATCGACCGTACCAAGGTGCAGTTCGACTTCATGGTGCACCGGAAAGAACGAGGAGCCTATGATGATGAAATTGAAACATTGGGTGGACGCATCTATCGCATGATGCCGTTGCACCCTTTTACTTTCGGGAAATACCAGCAACAGATAAAGGATTTCTTTGACGAGCATCCAGAGTACAAGATTATTCACGGGCATTGTTCGGAATCGGGATATTTTGTATATAAGGAAGCAAGCAAGCGAGGTGTGCCGGTAATCATTGCTCATGCACATAGCACCAAGGCATTGTTCGATTTGAAATGGTTCTTCCGTACCTATTTCAAACACGCCATGCGAAAATATACCACTCAAATATTCACGTGTGGGGAAGAATCGGCCATCTGGCTGGCTGGCAAAAAACTGGGGAAAAAGGCTATTCTACAACGTAATGCCATAGATACTCAACGCTATTTATACGATTCTTCACAAGCCCTACAAAAACGTACTTCGCTACAAATACCGACAGATACTTTGGTCATTGGTCATGTAGGAAGTTTCTGGAAAATCAAGAACCAAACATTTTTAGTGGATATTTTCCAAAAGGTACTTCAAAAGCATCCCCAATCTAGATTGGTATTGGTAGGCGAAGGAGAGCTAAAAAACAACGTGATGCTAAAAGTTCAACAATTGAACTTGCAAAACGAGGTTCTTTTTTTAGGAAGTAGAAGTGATGTGCCTGATTTATTGAAAGCATTTGATGTATTTGTTTTCCCTTCATTAGGCGAAGGATTGTCTGTTGCTATGCTGGAGGCACAATGTGCCGGCCTTCCTTGTGTGGTCTCGGACACCATCCCCAAGGAAGTAGAGATGACGGATTTAATCACCTATCTTTCCCTTAACGAACAACCCGATGTTTGGGCTGAAGCGATCTTGCAATCCTATCAGCAAAAAAGGAACCGCACTGCTTATCCAGCGATTTTGACCGAAGTCGGATACGATATTCAGAAGAATGCCGAATGGCTACAAAACTATTATTTGGAACAATGGCAAAAACATTAACCATATTTACACCGGCCTATAACCGAGCCTATACCTTGCACTTGGGATACGAAGCATTGCTTCGCCAAACCAGCAAAGACTTTGAATGGCTGATTATTGATGACGGTTCATCCGACAACACCCGTGAACTGGTAGAGAGTTGGATAGCTGAAAACAAAATCCCCATCCGCTACCATTACCAGGAGAATCAAGGGATGCACGGAGCACACAACACCGCCTACCGACTGATAAATACAGAGCTAAACACTTGCATCGACTCGGACGATTATATGCCTGATGATGCGGTAGAAAAAATCATAGCTTTCTGGAGGAAGTATGGTTCCAAGCAAGTTGCCGGTATCGTAGGATTGGATGCTGATTTTGATGGGAAATTGATTGGTACCCCATTCAAAGAAAACAATGTACCCATCAGACTCTCTCATTTCTATAATCAAGGTGGCAAGGGAGACAAGAAATATGTCTATCGTTCGGATATCATATGCAACTATCCCGAATACCCCATCTTCCAAGGCGAAAAGTATGTCTCGCTGGGATATAAGTACGAACTGATTGAACAGGATTACCCCGTACTAGCTATGAACGAAGTGCTAGTTAACGTAGAATATCGTCCAGATGGATCCAGTCTGAACATGTATCGCCAGTACATCAAGAATCCGCAAGGATTTGCTTTTATCCGCAAATCGTCCATGCAACTAGCTCCTACCGCCAAACGCCGCTTCATGGAAGCAATACACTATGTATCGAGCAGCCTCATCCTAAAAAACAAGCGTTTTTTGCAGGAATCTCCCCGAAAGCTTTTAACTTTGTGTGCCATTCCTTTTGGGATAGCTTGGTATCTATATATTCAATACAAAACCCGTAACCTCCAATGATTAGTATCATTGTACCCGTCTATAATGTCGCTCCATACCTTCCCAAATGTTTGGATTCGCTAGTAAACCAAACTTATCGGGATTTGGAAATCATTTGTGTGAACGATGGTTCGACCGATGATTCATTGCGGATATTAAGAGAGTATGAGGCTAGGGATAAGCGGGTAAACGTACTTTCAAGAGAAAACCGAGGAATTTCCTGTTCACGCAACGAAGCATTGGAGATAGCACAAGGAGAATGGACAATGTTTGTGGATAGCGACGATTGGATAGACTTGAATACTTGCCAATCCGCCTTGGATACAGTCCTACAACACCAAGCAGATATGGTGATGTGGGCATATGTCCGCGAATACGGACATAAGTCATTACCCAAACGCTATCTTGAAAAAGCAACTATTTGGGAGGATAACATTGCTTCTCTACACCGCCGAATTGTTGGCCCTATCAATGAAGAGTTACGTCATCCAGACACCTTGGATTCCTGGGGAACCATTTGGGGAAAACTCTATCGCAGTTCCCATATCAAAGAAAAGGAACCCATTCGTTTTGTAGACACCAAACTTATCGGATCAGCAGAAGACGTATTGTTCAACATCGCATACATTGGAAGAATCCACAAAACTGTATACCTACCAGAAACCTGGTATCATTATCGAAAAGGAAATTCGTATACTGCGACTTACAAAGCCGACTTACCCGAGAAATGGAATCGGCTATATACAAAGATTGCCCAAGAAATCACTAAACAGCAATTAGGAGAAGACTTTAACCAAGCACTCAATAATCGAATATCGATGGGAATAGTTGGACTTGGATTGAACGAATTATATGCAACCACTTCGTACAAACAAAAAAAAGGAAGAATAGCCTATTTGTTGAATAGGAGCATTTATAAAAATGCGATACTGAATTTTCCTACAAAGAATTTACCTTTTCATTGGAATATCTTCTATAACTTTGCAAAACATCAAATAACTCTTGGAGTCTATTTTATGTTAGCACTCATTAAAAGCATCATCCAAAATGATTGATTTTGTTCCTATATACGAATATACCCATTATTTTGATGTAACAATCTTATGCATGGTATTGTTAGCTGTATGGCAGTGCCATACTGGAAGTATTCTACAAAAAAATACGGTAAGCCTAAATGCCATGTGGGGAGTAATATTTACTACCTTACTCATTTTATATATGGGGTTACGACCCGTTGCTACGGTTTTTGGAGATACCATAAATTATGCAGTTGGTTTTTACGATGTACAAAATTCCCATGAACCTTTTCAATGGGATTGGGAAGGCGAATGGTTATTTTATAACCTTTTAGAATGGTTTGCCAAATTCAGTGACATTCATTCATTCTTTCTTCTTTGTGCCTTTTGTTATATATTCCCACTATGGCTAGCCATGCAACGCATCTTTAAGTCATATTATTACATACCATTTTTGGTTATTTTATGCATGTTTACTTTTTGGGATTATGGTGTCAACGGTATTCGAAATGGGATTGGAGCTAGTCTCTTTATCTTAGCAATGAGCTATGTCAACAATTTGCCAACCGCCATTACTCTTTGCATACTGGCATGCGGTTTCCATAAATCGGTTTACTTAATGGTAGCAGCAGCGACACTGACTTATTTTATCAAAAATAGTTATCTATATCTGGCAGGATGGTTAGGTGCATTGGTTGTATCTTATATAGCAGGTGGAACAATCCAAAGTTATTTAGCGACTTCAGGAATCTTAGGTGACGACGATCGTTTTTCTGGCTACCTTACAGGGGATAATATGGTAGGTGAAATTGTACAGATGAGCATGGTTTTTCGGTGGGACTTTGTGGCATATAGTGCTATGGCAGTAATTGTAGGATATTATTTAATTTTCCGACGCAACTTTAAGGATGAATATTACCATTGGATTTATAATACATTTTTGGCTACCAATGCCTTTTGGATTTTGATTATCCGAGCAGCCTATTCCAATCGATTTGCCCAGATTTCTTGGTTCATCATGCCAATTGTGTTGATATACCCTTTTATGAAACAACGATTTTGGACGAATCATGAAAAAATGTTAGGATATGCTTTGCTCTTATTCTACGCATTTGCCTTTTATTCAAATATTCTAAAATAAATCTATCCATGTCTAAAGACATTGTATTTATACATAGCGGATTAGGAAATCAAATGTTTCAATATGCCTTTTACCTATCTCGCAAAAAAAATAATCCCAATACAACTTGTGACATGGGATTGTTAAAGAATCGTAATATTCATAATGGATTTGAATTAAACAATATCTTTGGCATAAAGATAGGCAGTAATGCTTTTCATATATTCATAATTAGAGTATTATATTATTCAAACTTTATAAGGTCTTTATTTAAAATATTTAATATAGGTATAATTTCAGACAAAGAATCTCAAAACTACAATAAAAGAATCAATTACTTTCTAGGATACTGGCAAGATGAAAAAAACTTCTCCTATATAGGAGAAGAAATACGAAAAGTATTTCTTTTTAAGAGAGAATTATTATCAAAAGAGTGTACAGCAATTCAAGAAAACATTATTCAATGTAACTCAGTTGCCATACATATTAGAAGGGGAGATTATACCGCTCCTCAATTTCAAAAAATCTACGGTAATATCTGTACGATTGATTATTATCATAAAGCTATTAGTACAATCTTAGACCTTATTCCAAACCCTACATTTTATATCTTTTCCAATGATATTGAATGGGTTAAAAAGAACATCCAAATACCTAATCCAATCTATATTGACTTTAATAAAGGTAAAAAATCATGGCAAGATATGTATTTAATGTCCCAATGTAAACATAACATCATCGCTAATAGTACATTCAGTTGGTGGGGTGCATATTTAAACAACAACCCAAATAAGATTGTGATTTGTCCCCATAAATTTGACAATATTGATAGCTCACCATATATATTCCTTAATCAATGGATTAAAATCTAATTTTATGATCTCAATAATAATCCCAATCTATAATACGGCAAAATATTTGTCTCAATGTTTAGATTCTGTTCTAAATCAGTCTTATAAGGATATTGAGATTATAGCCATAAATGATGCGTCACCCGATAATAGCATGCATATCTGCCAAAATTATGCACTGAAAGATAAACGTATCAAAATCATTGATAAGAAAAAGAACGAGGGAGTAGATAGAGCACGTTTCAGTGGACTTGAATTAGCAAATGGGAAATATGTACTATTTATCGACTCTGACGATTGGTTGGAAAATCTAGATATTTTATCCATCATGCATGAAAAGGCAGAAGAAACAAATGCTGATTATGTAGAAATGGGAATGCAACGTGTTATGGATTGCCATAAATGGATAAGACATCCAGGGATTAGCTCTATAACCGGATTAATTGAAATACCAGAGCTTTTCGAAAAATATTATCTGTCTTTTTTCGGTTATAATATTTTATCCGTTACAATATGGGGAAAACTTTATCGGAAATCGATTATTGATAAGGCTAAGATTATTCCATCCGGAATCTGTATGGGCGAAGATTTGGTTTTTAACATGAAACTATTTCCTCATTTAAAGCGGATTTATATTCTTGATACCATTGGTTATAATTATCGTTTCGGCGGAATGACTTCCAAGTACAATAAACATCTCTACCCTGACTTGAAATATCTGTATACACTTAAAGAAGAGTTAATCGAAAAGTATCAATATTACAAAGCATGGGATTTTATCCGCATTGAAATGAAAAATATCCTTCACTCTGACATCTGCCAACGTATCATTTATCATGTAGGAACAGAAGAAGAAATCAAAGATTATCTTACCAAAGAATTGGAAGACCCTATATGGAAACGTGTCATGCAAGTTAAAGAACATCCCAACTTCTTGAACGATCCTTTTGTAAAGGCCATCGCACAAAAGGATGTGCAACTACTATATAGTAGTTGTTTAACGACAGTTAAACAACAAGCATTCAAACGAAACTTGAAAAAAATTGCCTCGTTTGTGTTTACACATATTTGATGCTGATATTTATTGTATTGATATCTTATATATACGAATATAACACTATAATAATGACAAAAGACATTTTTTTAAATCATTTGCATGATTATATAAACAAATTGGAAATTCTCTATCAAGCTAGCAATATATATAGTGATATACCCAATAATTTACCTATTAAAGAGATTATAGCATGGATTGAGAACTTAATTGTTGATATAAAAACAGATAAAGTTCCTACATTTTTCTATTCAATACTTTTACATAATATTGAAGAACTTAAAATTACAGATCTCCCTCAAGATCCTTCATATTACGAAAGTGTTTATATAAAAAAATGCAATCAACATTGGAGTAAAGTTCTAAAAGAGATTTATATAAATATTGAAAAAGCTACTGAATATATAAATAACTACTTTTTTTATAAGTCTCTTGATTTTGCATCTCAAAATACTGTTTTAGTAGGAGCTAATGGATGTGGAAAAACTGCATTAGCGAATTCTCTTACAAAAACATTGAACATGAATGATGGGATTGTAATTCCTGCACAAAAGTTATTAATTATACCAACATTTGAGAGTACCCCCAATTACAAAACGGCTCTAGAGAGATATAATTCTTATCAAACGACTATTTTAGACAATAAACAAACATTCAATACTTCAATGCAAAGTGACGTACCATATCCAATAGTACAAAAATATGGCACAGAATATAGATATGTACTATCTACATTATTAGCAGAACGTTTGTATGTACGTAATACATATTGTGATAAAATACAAAACGGAAAAAGTGCAGAAAGAAATGAATTAAACAGCAAATTAGACACTGTCATTGATGTATGGAATGACTTAATAAAACACAGAATTCTAAAATGCGACCAAGATAACAATCTAATTATAGAATGTAAGAACGAAGACTATCCCGCTCATCAAATGAGTGATGGAGAAAGAATTATTCTGTACTTAACAGGGCGTATCCTTCTTGCTCCCCAAAATGCTTTAATAATAGTTGACGAACCTGAGGTCCATTTACACAGAACCATAGTTGACAAATTATGGAATCGATTAGAAGCAATGCGGGAAGATTGTACATTCATATATTTTACCCATGACTTAGAATTCGCAACAAATAGAATTGCACAAAAATATTGGATGAAATCATTTACCTATCCTTCGAGTTGGCAGATTGAGAAAATTGAAGAAAATGAAATACCACAAGAACTATTATTAAACATTCTTGGAAGTAAAAAGAAAATTCTATTTTGCGAAGGGAAAAAATATAGTCTTGACACTCAAATATTTGAAATTTTATTCCCACATTATACAATCACTCCCGTATCAACTTGTAAAGATGTAATAAACTATACAAAAGCATTTAATAGTTTACATTATAAAGATACGACTGCCATAGGTATAATCGATAGAGATTTTAGAGAAGAAGCACAACTTCTAAAACTTCAACAACAAAACATTTATTCATACGATGTAGCCGAAATAGAAAATTTGTTTTTAGTTGAAGATTTCATAAAAGATTTTTCTAAATATATCCATGAAGATTGTGACATAGAAATAATCAAAACAAAAATTATAGATAAATTAGAAGCAGACAAGCATCAACAAGTATCTTTTTTCATTTCTAATAAGATAAATCATTATTTTACAATATATCGTTAAAAAATTAAAAACTGTATAATTTTCAATTACTTATAATACCAATAGCCCGCCAATGGGGTCTTGTGACACCAGCGGAGCAACCAAAGCAAAAGACTGAAAAAAGTGTTAAAAAACTAAGGAAATAATG
>JAFQNW010000062.1 GCA_017420875.1 Bacteroidaceae bacterium | reverse complement strand
TCTGTTCCTTTTGGCGTGTCTTTAACTGATAAAGAAATTTAGAATAATCAATGATTATACAAACGGGAGGAACGGCATTGGGTGAAATTTCTACCAAGTCAGCTTCATGCTCTTCAGCCATTCTCAAGGCTTGTGCAATTGGATATACTGCTGAATCAACATCATCGCCCACAATGCGGACTTCTTTGGCACGAATCTGTTCATTGATTCGGTGTTGCCCTTTTAAATTGTCATTCTTCATTCAAAGACTTTATTAATTCCTGTTTGTTTTTCTTTATTTTTTTGAGTTATTCCTTTATAAAACGCAAAAGTTCATAACGGCTTCTTTCGCAAACGGCTGCAAAGTTACCATTTATTTATCATTTCTGAAACTTCTTCGGCAATATTTTTACCAAATTCTGCAATTTTTAGGGTTCCCTTGTCTCCTTCACCCTGCTTACGTACAGCAACTTCACCATTTTCGGCTTCTTTTTCACCTACGATAAGCATATATGGGATACGTTTCATTTCATTGTCACGAATCTTGCGACCAATCTTTTCATTGCGATCGTCTACAATAGCACGTACATCGAACTTACGCAATTCGGCCTTTACCTGTTCAGCATAGTCGTTGAACTTTTCCGAAATAGGAAGGATAGCTACCTGATCAGGAGTCAACCACAATGGGAACTTACCGGCAGTATGTTCAATCAATACAGCACAGAAACGTTCCATTGAGCCGAACGGTGCACGGTGAATCATTACCGGACGATGCTTTTGATTGTCAGAACCCATGTATTCCAATTGGAAACGTTCAGGCAAGTTATAGTCTACCTGGATAGTACCCAACTGCCAACGACGACCAATTGCATCTTTCACCATAAAGTCAAGCTTAGGACCATAGAATGCTGCTTCACCATATTCAATCTTAGCAGGCAAGCCCTTTTCTTCACAAGCTTCGATGATAGCCTGTTCCGCCTTGTCCCAGTTTTCATCGCTACCGATGTACTTTTCACGGTTCACCTTGTCGCGAAGTGAAATCTGAGCTTCGAAGTTCTGGAAGTTCATCGACTTGAATACGATAGAGATGATATCCATTACACGGGTAAATTCTTGCTTCACCTGATCCGGACGACAGAAGATGTGTGCATCGTCCTGAGTAAAACTACGTACACGTGTCAGACCATGCAATTCGCCACTTTGTTCGTAACGACATACGGTACCAAATTCAGCCAGACGCAAAGGCAAATCCTTGTATGAACGTGGAGTGTTCTTATAAATCATACAGTGGTGCGGACAATTCATTGGCTTCAAGAAATATTCTTCACCTTCTTCCGGAGTATGGATTGGTTGGAAAGAGTCCTTACCATACTTCGCATAGTGACCGGATGTAATGTAAAGCAACTTGTTACCGATAGGCGGACACATTACTTCTTGATATTCGTAACGAGCCTGAATGCGACGCAAGAAGTCCTGTAAACGCAAGCGGAGGGCAGTACCCTTCGGCAACCACATCGGCAAACCTTTACCTACGGTATCCGAGAACATGAACAAATCCATTTCCTTACCAATCTTGCGATGGTCACGCTTCTTGGCTTCTTCCAATAAAGTCAAGTATTCATCCAGCATCTTCTTCTTCGGGAAGGTGATACCATAGATACGAGTCAACTGCTTACGATCTTCCTGACCTCTCCAATAAGCACCTGCTACCGACAACAATTTGATGGCCTTGATAGGAGCTGTATTCAACAAGTGAGGGCCGCGGCACAAGTCAGTAAATGCACCTTGTGTATAAGTAGTGATATGTCCGTCTTCCAGTTCTGAAATCAATTCGCACTTGTATGTTTCACCTCTTTCACCAAACTTCTTCAAAGCTTCTTCTTTCGAGATGTTTTCACGAACCAAAGCTTCCTTCTTGGCAGCCAGTTCCTGCATCTTCTTTTCAATAGCCGGAAGATCAGATTCCTTGATAGTAGTTTCACCCGGATCTACATCATAATAGAAACCGTTTTCGATAGCTGGACCGATACCGAACTGAATGCCCGGATAAAGTTCCTGCAAAGCTTCGGCCAACAAGTGAGCACTTGTGTGCCAAAAAGCATGCTTACCCTGTTCATCGTCCCACTTATAAAGTACAATACTGGAATCTTCATTGATAGGACGAGACAAATCCATAGTTTCACCGTTCACACCACAAGCCAACACGTCTTGTGCCAAACGTGAACTGATACTTTCTGCAATCTGCAGACCAGTTACCCCTTCGTTATATTCACGAACGGAGCCATCAGGAAATGTTATCTTTATCATAATAATGTATGTTTTTCTTTTTAAAGTTGCAAAATTAGTGAATTCTTTGATAACAAGGCTATTTTTTACCGAAAAATGTTATTCTACCCTTTCCGTAAAACGCTTGATAACGTTATATGCCGAATAAAGTCCCAACTCACCGGCCTTGCTCAAATCCTGGATACCTTGACGATTGTTACCCAAGAAAATATGGGTCAAGCCACGATTATAATAGGCATCTGCAAAATTGGCATCGAGTTCGATGGCACGGTCATAGTCTTCTATGGCTGCCCGATAATCCTTCAAAGATGACAATACATTACCTCTATTATAATAGGCATAAACAAAATCGGGAGCCAATTCGATAACCTTATCCAAATCACGCTTCACCATTCCCAAGTCGGATGTCTGAACCGCTATCTTCGAATCACCCAATCGTTCCTTGGCCTCATACTCCCGTGTTACCTTTTGATATTCCACTTGTTTATAACGTACCATCGCACGATTGAAATAAGGCAGGAAGTAGTTCGGTTCACACTTGATGGCCTCGTTCAAGTCAGTCAATGCATTTTCCAAGTCCTGAACCAAATAGAAGTCAAGGGCACGGGCAAAACGCTTATGTACATCATTCGGAGCATTCACGATGGCAGTTGTCTGTTCATCAATGGACGCAAAATGTTTCTGAGCCTGTTCCTCATTCAATGCAGCCTCATCGTTTGTAATCAACAACATGGCCGGATAGAGACGACGAGCATTCAAGTCGTCTATAAACTTATAATAATGACCTTGTTGCTTGACATCACTATACTTTTCGTAGTAAGTCAGCACAAACATTGGTTGAGGCACGATGTTGACATTGCGGTCTTGCACCCTACCTCGATAGTCATTCTTGTATTTTTCTTCCGCACCCTCATTGTCAGCCACCACAATCTTGCGATAGTTATTCATGTTCTTATCCGATTTCTTTCGGGTACGGCTATTTTCATCTTTATCCGCAGCCGGTTGCTTTACTCCATTTTGCTGGTCAAGATGAGCCTTCAACACTTTGAATTCATCGGCATCCGCACCTTTTACATCGCCAATCTTTTTACGGGCCGCAGCACGATATTGATAGCCAACCAAGAAATTAGGATATTCTTCGATTACGGTCGAATAGTCTTTTATGGCTCCCCGATAGTCGCCTGTCTGGTCGAGCAACAAACCACGGTTGAAGATAGCCATCATGTTGTCCGGCTCCATTTCAATCACAAAGTTGAAGTCTTCGATGGCCCGGTTATCATCCCCTACCTGTGCACGCAACAAGCCACGGTTGTAATGCCCGATAAAGTTGTTCGGGTCCATATCTAGTGCCAAATCATAATCGGCCATTGCACCACGCAGATTATTCTGATGATAACGCGACAAAGCACGATTGATATACAATCCTGCATTACGTACCGACAAATGAATGGCCTGACTCAAATCCTTTTCAGCCTCGGGATATTTTTCTCGCATCAACTGCAACATGGCACGAGCAGCCCAAGTATCCGGGTCGTAGCGGTCTATCTCCAAAGCCCGGTTAAAATCGGTTTCAGCCGTCAGGGTATCCTTCTGCTTCAAATCGACTTCTCCTCGCATCAGGTACGCCTTGGTATAACGGGGCGAAATCTGAATCAGACGATCCAAATCGTTTTTGGCTCCTTCGTAGTTCTCCTGACGGATTCGACACAAAGCCAAGTTATGCCAAAGCGTCACATTTTCAGGATCAAACTCCAAAGCCTTGACATAATCTTCCACCGCTCCAGACAAATTATTCTGTTGAATGCGTGCCAAACCTCGAATCTGGTAAGCATTTACCACAAAGGGATTCCGCTCGATGGCTTCCGAACAGTCCTTTTCCGCCCCTTGAAAGTCATCCAGATTAATTTTGGCCAAGCCACGAAAAAAATACGGGTCGGCCAAATAAGGTTTCGCGTTAATCACCTGATTAAAATACTGGATAGACAGCACATAGTCCTCGAAATAGAGTGCATTCCGCCCTATCGCCATCACACGGTCCGTATTGATTTGCGACCAGGCAAACAACGGACACATCCAAATCCAAAGCAGGTTCAATAATTTATATTTCATTATTTGATGGTCTTCGTCTTGTAAGAGCAACGAACCTTTCCGCTCAACATATTATTGAGCTTTCCTTTAATCATTTGCTTACGCAACACCGAAAGATGATCGATAAACATCTTGCCTTCCAAGTGATCGAACTCATGTTGCATGCAACGAGCTTCGAATCCTTCCACCCATTCATCGTGTTCCTTGAAGTCAGCATCCAAGTATTGCACATGGATACGAGTAGGACGCTTTACCGATTCATGAATACCCGGCAAGCTTAAGCAACCTTCTTCCATCGAGTCTGTTTCGTCATTGGTTTCCACGATATGCGGATTGATGAATGCACGACGATAGCCTTTGTATTCCGGATAATCATCGGACATGATATCCAAATCAATGACTACCACTCGAATAGGCAAACCTATCTGCGGAGCAGCCAAACCGCAACCATCAGCACGGTCCATTGTTTCAAACATATTTTCAATCAACTGTTTCAAGTCCGGATAATCCGGAGTAATATCTTCGGCCACCTTACGCAAAACCGGTTGTCCATAGATGTAAACGGGTAATATCATTGTTTATGCTTTTAAAATTTAAACTTCTTCGATTCCAAATATGATTGTAGAATAATCGTTGCACTGATTTCATCCACCAACGCCTTGTTTTGACGAGCCTTCTTCTTCAGCCCACCATCCAGCATGGCCTGATGTGCCAACACCGAGGTAAAACGTTCGTCCACCATCTCCACTGGGATATGCGGCAATTTCTTTTTCAACAGATTTACAAAGGGGATGATTCGCTTCATATTTTCAGAATCTTCGTTGTTCATCTGCTTGGGATGACCAACAATAATCCGCTCTACCGATTCCTTTTTGACGTATTTCAACAAGAAATCCATCAGTTCCGTTGTAGGAACCGTTGTCAAACCGTTTGCAATAAGCTGCAAGATATCCGTCACAGCTATTCCGGTACGCTTCTTTCCGTAATCTATTGCTACTATTCTACTCATACAAAATGCAAAAATACAAATTTATCCCTATCCATCAGGCAGATAAAGGATAAAAAATACAAAATAAGAAAAGCGGTCACTTCACAGCAACCGCTTTCAGAAGAAGAATAGACTACATCTTCTTATTTACCAAAAAGAAATTTCTGATTAATAAACTCGGTAAAGCAACCATGCCTTCTGGAAATCGGCATTGTTAGGATGCTTAGCCTTGAAATCGTCTCTAGCCTGTGCAGCTTGCATACGGTCATCGTAAGAAGCAGCTACCACACGATACATGTTTCTGTCCGGGTTGAATACAACCAATGCGTTATAGCCTTCTGCAGCCAACTTGTTCTTCAAGCCTTCAGCATTAGCCTTTACACCAAAGCTACCGCAAACTACGCTATAAGCCTTCAAGCCTTCGCCAGAAACCAACTGAATCTTTTCTTCGCGAACATTGCCTACTGCAACCGGAGCAGCAGCTGGAGCCGAAGTTACAGGAGCAGCTACAACCGGAGCAGCTTCTTCAGCAGCCGGAGCTTCAGCCAATTCCTGTTGTTTAGCCTTTTCGTATGCTTTCTTATAAGCACTTTCACTTGATTTACAAGAAGTAAAGGCAAGGACCAAACACAATCCCATACCCCATACAAGTAATTTCTTCATACTGATTTTATCTTAATTAATTAATATTATTTAGCTGTTTGATATATTTCGATGCAAAAATAGCAATATATAAACAGGTTTTGTACTTTTTACCGAGTTAAAATTAGTTAAGATATTACTTCCAATCCTTTTTACCAAAGAAAGGGATGCAATGAAGAACTTTTATTAAATAAATTTAATAGATTTGTAAACTGATTGTTATGTTTGGAAACGACAAAACCATCGACAACCTGCAGACCCTGTTCAACGAAGTAAAGAAATACGTGGAACTGCAGAAAGACTATGTTAAACTTGACATTGTCCAGAAACTGACGGTATTGGTTTCGACCTTGATACTCATACTCACCCTGATGATCTTGGGCATGATAGCTTTATTCTATCTTTCATTCATGCTGGTATATATTCTGGAACCACATGTAGGCGGACTTACCACCAGCTATGCCATCATCAGCGGATGCATCCTTTTGTTTATCGCAGGTATTTACCTTTGCCGCCAACGACTTATCATCAGGCCGTTGACCCGTTTCCTGGCCAATTTATTCCTTAATGACAAGTGATGATGAACAACCCGAACATACATACCAACCCAGCCATAACGCTGGAGGACATTGTCCGGATGAAAGCTGAAAAGTTGGAAGAAATCAGGGCATCCAAAGGTCGTATCCGCAACGCGGCCCAAGATTTGTTCCGACCAAAACGGACGGACACCGACGATAATGTGCTGATGAACAACGTCAGTTCAGGCATTGCCATCTTTAACGGGATAATGACCGGATTCAGAATCATCAATCGGATACGGAAATTCTTCCAAACAAGATAATGAAAGTTTAAACCAATTTAAATATCTACACATGAAAAAGAAACTGCTAGGAGTGGCAGCTTTCCTGCTGTCAATCAACACCTATGCGGCCGATGATGCCGCATGGATGCGTTATTGTGCGATTTCGCCCGACGGCACACAAATCGCATTTTCTTATAAAGGAGACATCTACACGGTATCGGCCCAAGGCGGTAGAGCCATGCAGATAACCACCAATCCGGCTCACGACACCCGCCCCGTATGGAGTCCCGATGGCAAGCAACTGGCTTTTGCTTCCGACCGTTTGGGAAGCATGGACGTTTACCTGGTGGATAAAGAAGGTGGTGTTCCTACCCGCCTGACTACCCACTCGGGCAACGAAACCCCTTTGGCATTCAAGGACAACGGACACATTCTATTCCAAGCCAACATCTTGCCTTCTACTACCGACATGCAATTCGCATCCGGTCAGTTCCCGCAAGTTTACGAAGTAAGCACCCAAGGCGGACGTCCGGTCATGTTCTCGTCCATGCCTATGGAAGACATCAGCATCAATGCTTCCGGCAAGGCACTGCTCTATCACGACAAGAAGGGTTATGAAGACGCATGGCGTAAACACCACACTTCGTCCATCACCCGCGATATCTGGATGTGCACATTGGACGGACAACGCAGCTACAAGAAACTATCCACCTTCAACGGAGAAGACCGCAATCCGGTTTGGGCAGGAACGGATACCTATTATTATTTAAGTGAAGAAAAAGGTTCGTTCAACATTTTCAAGGCAAGCATCAACGGAGGTAAGGCTACCCAATTGACTCACCACACCAAGCATCCGGTACGCTTCCTGACCAGTTCGAAGAACGGCACCTTGTGTTACGGATTCGATGGTGGCATCTATACCCTGAAAGAAGGTAGCCAACCTCAAAAGGTCAACATCCAGGTCGTAACCGATAAGATTGACAAAGACATCATCCGACAGATACGTAGCAACGGAGCCACCTCCATCGCTCTCTCGGCCGAAGGAAAGGAAGTTGCCTTCATTCTCCGTGGTGATGTGTATGTCACTTCTACCGAGTACAAGACTACCCGCCAGATTACCAACACACCGGAACAAGAACGCAACATCGATTTTGCTCCCGACGGACGCAGCCTGGTTTATGCTTCCGAACGCAATGGCTTGTGGCAAATCTATCAATCCAGCATCGTGAACAAGGAAGAAAAGATGTTTACCTATGCTACCGAAATCAAAGAAGAAAAAATTACAAATTCCAACGTAACCTCTTTCCAACCGCAATACAGCCCGAATGGTAAGGAAGTGGCTTTCTTGGAAGACCGCAGCACCATCCGGGTTATCAACCTCGCCACCAAGCAAGCTCGCACCGTAATGGACGGCAAGTTCGAGTACTCGTATAGCGATGGCGACCAATGGTATCAATGGAGTCCGGACAGCCGTTGGATTTTGAGCAACTACATCGGCATCGGCGGTTGGAACAACAAGGATGTGGCCCTCATCAATGCATCGGGCAACGGTGAAATCCACAACCTCACCCAAAGCGGTTACAACGATAGCGGAGCCAAATGGGTACTCGATGGCAAGGCCATGATTTGGGAAAGCGACCGTGCCGGCTATCGTAGCCACGGAAGCTGGGGAGCACATGGCGACATCTACATCATGTTCTTCGACCTCGAAGCTTACGAACGCTTCTTGATGAGCAAGGAAGACCTGGCCCTCCTCGAAGAAGCCGAAAAGGAAAAGAAAGACGACAAGAAGGAACCTGCATCCAAGGATGCCAAGAACAAGAAAGCTCCTGCCGACGACAAGAAGAAAGAAGAAGTGAAACCGCTTGTATTCGATTTGGACAATTGCCGCGACCGTGTGGTTCGCCTCACCCGTCATTCATCTTCGTTGGGCGATGCCATCTTGAGCAAGAAGGGCGACAAGTTGTATTACCAGGCTAGTTTTGAAAAAGGCAGCGACTTGTGGTGTCAGGACTTGAAGGAAAACAGCACCAAGCTTGTAATGAAAAATGTAGGTCGCGGATTGATGCTGGTCGACAAGAAGGGCGAAAACTTCTACATGTCCAGCCGTGGCGGTATTCAGAAAGTAACCATCAAGGACGGAAAGAGCAAACCGGTGAGCTTCGAAGCCATCTTCGACTATAAGCCGGCTCTCGAACGCCAATACATCTTCGACCACGCGTGGCAACAGGTAAAAGACAAGTTCTATAAGGAAGATATCCACGGAGTGGATTGGGACGGCTATCGCGAAGCATACCGCCGATTCCTGCCATCCATCAACAACAATTACGACTTCCAGGAACTGTTGAGCGAAATGCTGGGCGAACTGAACGGCTCGCATACCGGTGCCCGTTACTATCCGAACGGTCCTACCCTCAGCACCGCCAACTTGGGTGTGTTCTACGATGACACTTACACCGGAAACGGTTTGAAGATTAAGGAAATCATGGCCAAGAGTCCATTCACGTTGAAGAAGTGCGATGTCACTCCGGGTTGCGTCATCGAAAAGATTGACGGACAACCTATCGAAGCCGGTAAGGACTACTTCCCGTTGCTGGAAGGCAAGGCAGGCAAGAAAGTGTTGCTGGCCATTTACAACCCGGCCAACGGCAAGCGTTTCAATGTCACCGTCAAGGCCATCAGCAGCGGCGAACAAAACAACCTGTTGTACAAGCGTTGGGTAGACCGCAACAAGGAAATGGTCAAGAAGTTATCCAACGGACGGGTGGCTTACGTTCATGTCAAGGGTATGGATAGCGAAAGCTTCCGCACCGTTTATAGCGAAATCCTGAGCGATGAAAACCGTCAGAAGGAAGCCCTCATTGTCGACACTCGTCACAACGGTGGCGGTTGGTTGCACGACGATCTGGCTACTCTCCTCAGCGGTAAGGAATACCAACGCTTCGTTCCGCAAGGACAATACATCGGTAGCGACCCATTCAACAAATGGTTGAAACCATCGTGCGTATTGATGTGCGAAGACAACTATAGTAATGCTCACGGATTCCCATGGGTGTACAAGGAATTAGGCATCGGCAAGCTGATTGGTGCTCCGGTACCGGGAACCATGACGGCTGTATGGTGGGAAACACAGATTGACCCAAGCATCGTCTTCGGTATTCCTCAAGTGGGTTGCGTGGACATGCGTGGACAATATGCCGAAAACAACCAGTTGAATCCGGACATCGAAGTTTACAACAAACCGGAAGATTCACTGAACGGCATCGATACTCAGTTGGCTACCGCCGTGAAAGAAATGCTGAAAACAGCCGATACTAAGAAGTAAGCAACGCTGATTATTTAGGCACGGATACAAAGAAGTGTCGTCCTGAACGTTGTTC
>JAFQNW010000061.1 GCA_017420875.1 Bacteroidaceae bacterium | reverse complement strand
CATTCTTCAGATTGCCATCTATCTGCTCCTATCCCGAGCTGATGACCTCTCTGTCACGATAATGTGTACACGCATATTTGCCTTGAAAAATAAGGTGTTCGTTCAGTTCGTAACGTAAATTCAAAGCCAACCGTTCGCCCTTTCCATAAAAAGAAGGCATGGAAAAACTATAGAGTAACCCTTTTTCATAACGGGTGATGCGAGAAGCATAATCATCCGTATGAAACCACGCTACGTTGATATCCGCCTGCAAAGGAAAGGTCTTGAACTTATACCCCACACTTTGTCCCACCAAAATACCTTTCGAAGGTTCTTTCTGTTGATAAGCATTATGAACCACATCTACCGAAGTTTTCAACACCAGTTCATTGACCGGTGAATAACTCAGTTGATACCTCCCTTTTTGTTGGATATATGGCAAAGTCAGTTCCTCCCCTCCTTCGGGTGTATAATCCTTATACTTATTCTTATACCGATATCTTATGAACATATCCAGTTTATCATTGGGTGAATAAGTTACCTGCACTACTCCATCCACCCCATGAGTACCATTCTTGCTCAGCTGATATTTTTTCCAAGGAAAATAAAAGAAATCTCCGTAAGCCGACACATTGAAACGACCAAGTTCCACCACCTCGACTCCCAAATAAAAACCACTTTCGTTTTGCACCATACTACCTTCGCCTACCGAACGAGCATACATACTTTGATAAGCCACATCATAAAACCGATGCATAGCCAGGAAATGAACTTTCCAACTTGGTATATAGCGAATCATGTTCATGGTGGCCAAACGTCCATCCTTATCGATAGCCGTTTCGCCCATCAACGTAAAGTCTTTCAAATATAACTTATAATTTGCCCCTACATTCAAGAAATCACGTCCACGAGGATAGTATCTGTTGTAAATACGATCGGTAGTTTTCAACACCTTGTTGAAAACATTATAAACAGCTGTTAATCCAACTTGAAAATGATTTCCATCAAAATGTATATTACTGCCTATCAACTGATTAGTAAATGTATTTTTCTTTTCATAATCTCTAGGAATCCGGTGATAACCATCCTCTTTTATTGAAGTTATGAACAAGTTATCCACAATACCATCCATCTTTCTATACGAATAGAAAGCATCTGCAGTAAGTTGTTTGGTCAGACGGATACTCCCGGCTATTCCTTGAAAATAATTGTATTCATCCGTCGACGAATGTTTCTTGATTCCTCTTGTCCGGTTGTCGAGTGTCGAAATCATGGCCGTTTTACCCATACTGAAATCTGTATTCATCACCAGTCCATAACCATAATTCAACCGATAGTTTCCCAAAGCAAAAGCACGAATCTTACCAAAATCGCGGATATATATATAAGGTGAATAATAATCGTATCCCTTAGCATTCTTTCCTGCAAAAAATAGCTCACCGGCATCTTTCTCGGCAGTCAAACCAATATACACCTTATCCGAATACCGGAAACAATACCTCATGTTATGATAAAAGGAATGCCCCAAATAACGTTTGTTGGGATTGGCCTGAATGTATTCGGAAGAAAAAGGTTGATAACCTTCGCGAGTGTAAAAAGGAATATCCACCCTTGTTGAAAACTCATGTTTACCATATTTCAGGATGTTTTTCCATGTAGGAATACGCGGATTCTTTTCGGGTTGCTTGACGATGATGAACGACTTTAACAAACGACAGGTATAGATGTCCATATCCTCGACCATCATCAATTCCTTGTCGGTGAGCATAGGACCATACTTATAAAGATAATAAAGAATGTTTTCCACCAATTTATCCGACAAGAAAGGAAAACGCTCTAATTGTTCTTTGGTGGCCGAATTGATGTCCAACGGGTTTTCTCTCAAATCAGACAACTCTTCGTAAAGGTTCTCCCACCGGTTAATATTTTCTTCATCGTTATTCACCAATTGTTCAACTACTTCTTCCAATACCTGCTGTGCTTGCAAGTTATTAACCGACCAAACAACTGATAAACAATTAATTAATATTATTTTCAACCATTTGTTCATAAATAGTTTCTAAACTACATTTAAGTTAAAGAACTTTATTAACTATATGTTGTATCGTATTTCTTTACTACTTTTACAACCAAATGAAGAAAAGACTCATTTACATACTTTTCTTTTCCTTTATAGCCGTTAAACTATTTGGCCAAGAACAAACGACTACTATAAACGGATACATGGTACCTGCCTGCATTTACGAAGGCGATACCATTCCATCCTTGCATATGCCAACCCTATATGTATTCAAACCTTTAATTTTCAAGAATAAAAGAGAACAACAAAGCTATAACCGATTGGTTCGCAATGTAAAACGTACATTACCCATTGCCAAGGAAGTGAATCGTGCCATCATTGAAACTTATGAATTTTTACAAACACTTCCAGACGAAAAGGCCCGACAGAAACACCTCAATCTGGTGGAAAAGAGTGTTAAGGAACAATATACTCCCCGATTAAAGAAACTATCCTTTTCACAAGGAAAACTATTGATCAAACTAATAAACCGAGAAACGGATTCGTCTTCATACGAACTGGTAAAAGCCTTTTTGGGCTCTTTTAAAGCCGGTTTTTACCAAGCTTTTGCTGCACTTTTCGGAGCCAGCCTAAAAAAGGAATACCATCCCGATGGAGAAGATGCTTTGACCGAACGTATTGTAATACTTGTTGAAAATGGTCAACTTTAACACACTTATCAACATCTCATACGCATCTTTTTCACAAATTCCCAAAGTACAATTCCTGTAGTCACCGATACATTCAATGAATGTTTGGTACCATATTGTGGAATTTCAATGCATCCATCACAAGCATTTATCACTTCCTGCTGAACACCTTTCACCTCGTTTCCCATAACAATGGCATACTTCTTATCCGGATCCAAAGTAAGATCATTCAGCATCGTACTTCCTTCTACCTGCTCAATGGCTAAAACCGTATATCCCTCATTATGAAGTTCTTCTACAGCCTCCAATGTATGTTTCTTGTATTTCCAATTCACTGTATCCTCAGCTCCAAGAGCGGTTTTATGCATTTCAGGATGTGGAGGAGTAGCTGTAATTCCACACAAATAAATGCAATGAACCAAAAAAGCATCCGAAGTACGAAATACGGAACCTATATTATGTAAACTACGTACTTCGTCAAGCACAACTACCAACGGTAATTTCTCTGCTTGCTTGAATTCGTCCACCGTCAACCGGTTTAATTCTGTAATTTTAAGCTTCCTCATAAATAATCTGCCTTTTTCGGATGTCAAAGATAATACTTATTTGAATAACCCTGTTGATAACTGTTGAAAACCTGTAGAAACTTTCATCATATTTTTTTAAAAATAAAATTTGCACAATCCAAAAGCCTGTATATAGCAATCAAGAAATAAACAATCCAAAAAAGATAGCCAAAAAATAAGCAATCAATATCAACACTTTTTCATCCGATTTTTCAGTGTTCATAACTATAAAGTTTTTAACTTTGCATATTATCAACAGATTGTTAATAAACTATGTAAAACAAGTAATATCAGGAAGTAAGCCTGTTAATTATTAACTCATATCTCTAATCCTTCGTCAAATAACTTATTTGGCAAGAAAATGGGGTTACTTTTTACTAACACAATTAACAGGCAATTATCATTAGCATAAATCTCTTTTTTGAAAAAAGAAGAATGAATATATTTATGATGAATAGAAAAGAATGGTTGAAAACTATATGCTTACTTATCTTTTAGTCTTTCTTCTTACTGTCGTGGCGAGTTTCATCCAACGTGTGAGTGGATTCGGATTCGGTATTTTTGTAATGATGTTCTTTCCCTTCTTTTTACCCAGTTATGGTGAATCGGTGATGTTGTCTGGTTTATTGGCCGGAAGTACAGCATTGATGATTGCCGTGAAGAACTGGAAATACATCCGCTGGCAAATGATGGGACGAGTAGTCTTCTTCAATGTGCTGTTTTCTTTTTTGGCTACCGAATACATGCGTTCAATGAGCAACAATTCCTTAAAACAATGCTTGGGAGTGATGCTTATTCTTATAGCCTTGTATTTTTTATTTTTCCAAGCAAAGATGGGAAGGATATTCAAGTCGAAACCAGCACAAATTGTGATTGGAAGTGTTAGTGGGATAATGGGTGGAATGTTTGCTATGCCTGGACCTCCCATTGTTCTTTATTGTATCAGTAGTTTGGAGGATAAACGTGAGTATGTAACCACCCTTCAAGCCTTTTCTGTGATATTAAATGTTTTCTATACCCTTTTTCGTACCCATGCAGGCTTTTATTCAAGCGATATAGGTTTTTGGTGGTTAGTAGGTCTTTCAGGGGCAATCATCGGCTCTTCCGTCGGCTCTCATTGTTTTGAGCTTATCAGTAATCGTACTTTGAAATATATAGTCTATGTAATGATGATTGTGAGTGGTTTGGTAGCAATTATATAAAATAAGAAGGTGTGTAAAAATTCCATTTACACACCTTCTTATTTTTTATACTCTTAGGAATATTTTTTTCTTATACATCCACCAAAGTATTGTATAAATGATTGCAATGTTGCTTAATGTAATCAGCAAGGGATAATAAGAACCAATGTATTGTTCCAGCCCACGGAAGATGGATTGGCTAACACTGGTAAAGTTTATACATTGAGACAACATATAAGCCATGATTGAATTCATACCATATACTTTCAACCAACCGGTATATTTCCGATATCCTTTATAATCTATTATATAATAGAATAGAGCCATCAAAAGGAAACAATAGCCACTACTTACCAATACCATGGAACTTGTCCAAATCTTTTTGATTACAGGATGCCAGATTCCCCAAATCCAACCCATAGCTACCATGGATGCACCTATTATAAAAAGGTAAGTTAATTTTTTCTGAGGCATCCATTCCTTATACTTTAATATATATCCGGCAAAAGTTCCACTCATGGCAGTTACACCAAATGTCAAACTGCTTAAAATCCAGGTATAGCGATAACCTTCAGAGAAAACCACTTCTCCATTTACCAAACTTGCTCCGTCTCTAAATCTTCCCAAAACAACACGATCTATCCATTCGGCTAAATTTCCATCTGGGGAATAATTTCCACTTCCATAGTTTCCAATCACGATAAATTCCATCATCATCCAATAACCAAGTAATAAGATGATAGCACCAATGATTTGTGTGCGTATTTTGGTATGCAGAAAGAATAAAGCCGAAATTAGATAACCCATTGCAATGGCTTGAAGGGTATTTGAGTAAAGATATATACGATTAGGATCCAATGCCAAGAGATTTCCTTGGCACATCATGCCAAAAATCCAAAGAAGAATGACGCGTTTGGCAATTCGTTTATATACTAACGATTTATCAGAAGATTCTTTATATCGGGAAAGGGCAAAAGGAATGGTAATCCCCGACATGAACATAAATAAAGGCATGACCAAATCCCAACTAGAAAAACCTTCCCAGTGGACATGATTAAAACAAGGCAAAATGGAATCAAATACGGGTACTTGAGTTGCCTCCGATAGTTTATGTACAATTTTTCCCAATGCTACCAAGCAAAATAAGTCAAATCCTCGAAGCACATCCAGTGATTCTAACCGTTGTTGAATTTGTTTTTTCATGCAGTATCAAGATTATAAAGGTAAGATGATTATTTATTCAAAAAGCTGCAAAGTTTTTCTACAGCTTTGGCACGGTGGCTGATGGTATTCTTTATATCATTACCTAATTCTGCAAAAGTCAAATCATAACCTTCGGGTACAAAGATTGGGTCGTAACCGAAACCTGCTCCTCCCTTTTTCTCTTTAATGATTTCACCTTTTACAATGCCTTCAAATAGATGTGTTTCTCCATCCATAATCAGGCAGATGGCGGTACGGAATTGTGCTTTTCTATTTTCTTTATCTTGCATATTTTCAAGAAGCTTTTTCATGTTTGCTTCCGAATCGTGACCTTCGCCTGCATATCGGGCAGAGTAAATTCCAGGTGCACCATTCAATGCTTCTACTTCCAAACCTGTATCATCGGCAAAGCAATCCATCCCATAATGTTGATGAATGTATTCGGCTTTCTGAATGGCATTTCCTTCCAATGTATCGGATGTTTCAGGAATATCTGCCTGACAATGGATATCCTTTAGACTTAACAATTCTATTTTGTCTCCTAAAATGGAAGCTATTTCTTCCAATTTATGTGCATTGTTTGTAGCAAACACTAATTTCTTCTTCATAGTCAATATATTTAGTTCCTTACAAATATAAAAAAACATTCGCAATTGTAACTATCTACAATTGCGAATGTGTAGGAATACATTTTAATTATTTGAAGAATCCTCCTAAAATACTGCCGGCAGCATCTTTAAGCTTGTCTGCCATTCCTGATGAAGTCACTTCACTAATCAAATCGTTGATATCAATTTTCTTGCTGGAAGTGAATTGCTCGATGATTTTTGGAATCAAAGGAAGAACAGCTTTAACTATTGCTGGTGATAAACCTAATTTACTGGTTATTTCAGTTCCAAACAAACTGCTGGCCAAATTGGTAACAGGACTTGATGCTACTTCTTGTCTTCCTGTAAAGAGTTCTATTAATTGATCGATACCTCCTTCTTTGGTAGCTGTTTCCTTGATACTTCCAAAGATAGAATCCGAAATACCACCTAGAATAGGTTCCTTTAAATTTTCAGGAATAGAAATATTACCTCCCAACACTTCGCTGGCTTTTTCTTTAATCAAATCAGTTATTATTGACATAATTCTATGTTTTAATAGATACTTTTATTGATTACAAAAATAAGTAATAAATCTTTTTCTGTCAACTTTTATTTTATTTGAATTAATTCGATAGGTTGTTTTTTTATTTCATCCAAAGGTTTGGCATGGTATTCCACTTTATCGAAATCGATGTTTTTTAAATCAATGCAACGAATATTGCTGTTATACATGGTTCGATAATAAATCATTTGGTTGTGTGTATCAGTGGCTACAGTAAATTGTGTACCACTAGGTACATCAGCTGGTGACTTGTCCCAATCGAATTCGATTCCTGTAGGAATGTCGAAATTGTTCAGTAAATGAAACGCTTGAACTATCGTTTCCTGAGCAGTAGGTTGTTGGGCAGCTGTCAATTGGAAAAATGTAGCACGAACGAAACGGGATGGAGGAGTAAAGTCACCTGGAAGACCCAATAATCCGCTTCCGTGTCCAAAAGATTTTGAATCGATCGGGCCAAAATTATGTTCGGGTGATGTACCTGGCATTAAGTTGATGTAATTGTTCAAGTTTGTCCAATGCCATTCAATGCCTGGTGAGTTGGTTAAGACTCCCAGCGGATTTTCATAAAAGTTTAATGTTTCGTTAACTATTTCCAATACAATTTGTCTTCCGGAAGGTTCAGTAAAACGCCAATGAACGGTTGATGAACGTGGATCGATGTTGATGATACGTACTTTCATCAATTTTTCTTTTACTTCATCTACTGTACTGCATTGAGACAATACATAAGAAACTACTTGGAAATCGGCCAAACTTTTATCTTTATGTTTTTCTTCGAATGGTTGGTATTTGCCATAATTTGGAAAATAGAATAATCCGGCCGACAAGCCTTTTTCATTCACTCCTTCTACCATAAATTCCTTTTGTTCTACAGCCAGACCAATGTAACCATGTTTGGATGTAAATTTGATTCCATCCATTCCTGTTGGAGTCAATGATTGGAGTTTTTCGTGTCTGGGCACAACTACGTACATGGTGTTCATGACACTTTCTGCCCATTCAACAGTTCGGGCAGCAATTGTGGCTCCATCTTTACTTTTTAATGTAATACCTGTACAGGCATTGGTAGGTACCTGTGAAGCCAAACCGAATGCGGTCAGCAAGAAAGCAGAAAATTTTGATTTCATACGAATTATATTGATTATTTAGAATAATAACGGAATATGTTGAAATATGTTTGGATATATAAGTTAATGTTCTAGAAAAAGATTATTTTTGCATGTAAAAATAAAACGACAACTATGTTTAAGAATAAAGTTCTGCTTTTTCATCTGCTCACTGCTGTAACAGTTATCATTTGGGGAACTACTTTTGTTTCTACCAAAGTATTGTTGCAACATGGGTTAGGACCAATCGAAATCATGTTTTATCGATTTATTCTAGCATATGTCTGCCTTTTCCTTTTTTCTCACAAACGTATATGGGCCAATAATTGGAAAGATGAAGGCTTGTTGATTCTTTCTGGTCTTACAGGAGGAACCTTTTACTTTATAGCCGAGAATACAGCTCTCGGAATAACTCAGGCTTCCAATGTGGCCTTATTGGTTTGTACGACTCCTATTTTTACTGCTTTACTTGCCCGTTGGATTTATAAGGAACCTTTGCGGAAGAATATGTTATTTGGTTCATTGATAGCTTTAATTGGGGTAGGATTGGTTGTTTTCAGTGGTAGTATTATTTTACAAATCAATCCCTTGGGCGATTTCCTCAGTATTGTAGCAGCACTTATGTGGGCTTTTTATTGTTTGGTTTTAAAACCATTGGGTGGACGTTATTCTACCGCATTCATTACGCGTAAAGTATTTTTTTATAGTATAGTTTCGCTGATTATCTATTTTTGTTTCGATCCTTTAATTGTTAAGATGGATATTCTTTTACATCCTACGGTTTGTCTGAATCTATTGTTTCTGGGTGTAGTTGCTTCCATGCTTTGCTTCATTATTTGGAATGCAGCAGTTAAAGTGTTAGGACCTTCGCAAACGGCAAACTATATCTATGTACAACCAATAAGTACATTGGTACTATCCTCCATCATTCTATCTGAAGTCATCACAACAACTTCCTTGGTTGGGGCACTTTGCATCATTGGAGGAGTTTATTTAGCAGAAAAACACTAATCATCTATAATTATGAGAACAATTCAATTTTTAACGTGGGTAGGATGCTTTTGTATGTTGATGTCATGTACTCAAAAACAACAGCAGACTGAAGAAAAGAAAACAAGTGGTAATCCGGTTTTTCCGGGATGGTATGCCGATCCGGAAGGTATTGTGTTTGGTGATGAATATTGGATTTATCCGACACTTTCTTTGCTTTATGGCGAAGATACATTGACTTATAAAGCAGATGTAGAAAGAAAGACTGATGCCATTAATCCGGATTATAACTTACAGACACACATGGATGCCTTTTCTTCTAAGGATTTGGTAAACTGGACTAAACACCCAAGAGTGCTTCATATTGACGATGTAAAATGGGTGAAGTATGCTTTGTGGGCACCTTCCATCATTCACGCTAATGGTAAGTATTATATTTTCTTCGGTGGTAATGATATTCAGAATGAAGACCAGGTAGGTGGTATTGGTGTAGCTGTAGCCGATAAGCCGGAAGGTCCTTTCAAAGATGCATTGGGAAAACCATTGATTTCGAAGATTGTTAACAAGGCACAACCAATCGACCAATTCGTGTTCCGCGATGATGATGGTCAATATTATATGTATTATGGTGGATGGCGTCATTGTAATGTTGTGAAATTGAATGATGATTTATTGAGTTTGAAGCCTTTCGAAGATGGAGAAATCTATAAGGAAGTAACTCCTGAAAAGTATGTAGAAGGTCCTTTCATGATGAAGCGTAATGGCAAGTATTACTTCATGTGGTCTGAAGGTGGTTGGGGTGGTCCTCACTATAGTGTGGCTTATGCCATTGCCGATTCGCCAATGGGTCCTTTCAACCGTATTGGAAAGATTCTCCAACAAGATCCTGAAGTGGCTACCGGTGCAGGTCACCATTCAGTAATCCAGGTTCCTGGTAAGGATGAATATTACATTGTATATCACCGTCGTCCATTGGGTCATACCGGTGCTAGTGAACGTCAGGTATGTATTGACAAGATGGAATTCGATGAAAATGGTTATATCAAGCCAGTGAAGATTACTTTCGAAGGCGTAGAACCTGTATTTATTAAGTAATTGATAGGATATAAAAAAACAGGCTGTTTTGAGAAACAGCCTGTTTTTTTATGCTTTTTTCTTCTTAATCTTCAGTTTATCGAATCCTTCACCATAAACCCCTACTACATTACTTTGCGAGATAAAGGCATTTTCATCGATATCCCTAACCATTCGGAATATATCAGTTGATTGATTTTTCTTGGCTAACACTACTACTACTTTGATGCTTTGTTTGCTATACCAGCCTGTACCATCCAAAAGTGTAACACCACGATGAAGTTCTTTAGTGATAGTCTCTGCTATTTCATCATGTTTTCTAGAAAAAATAAGGAATTGGACGGATTGACGGTTACTGTTTACCACATAATCAATAACAACACTCATCACGAATAGTACACAAAAACCGAATAATACGCGTTTCCAGTCTTGGAACACCAAGTAACAGGAAGAAATAATGATGATATCACCATACATAATCAGTCGGCCTAAGGATACATCCTTGTATTTATTAATAATCCAAGCAAGAATATCCGTTCCTCCCGTACTACCATTATATATAAATACAAAACCGATACCGAAGCCCAGCATACTGGCACCTATTACACAAGCCATGAATTCCTGACCCGGACCTAACAACAATGGCAAATTACCGGCATCATCTTTCAGTAAAACTTGAAAAAGCCATAAGAAAAAAGTAAGTACAGGGATAGCATATAGTGTCTTCAAACAGAATTTAAGACCAAGAATCTTTAGGGCAAATACCATGAATATGGCATTGATGACAAAATAGGAAACCTGGATTTCAATACCTGTCATGTAATAGATAAGGGCTGAAATACCGGTTACTCCACCAGTAGAGATTTGGTAAGGAAGCATGAAAGCAGCCCAACCTAATGAATAGCAGATAATACCAAGTGTGATGGCTACATAGTCCTTCAGTTCGCGACCAATCTTTGATTTAAACAATGCATCCATAATAGTAGATTTAAGACTTTTAGTTGTATTAGGTGTGCTATAAAAGCACACCTAATAATATTACAATACTACATTTACAATCTTCTTCGGAACGATGATGACCTTCTTCGGAGTCTTTCCTTCAATCCACTTCTGTGCTTGTTCGTTGGACAATACAGCTGCTTCGATGGTAGCATTGTCAGCATCAGCAGCAAATTCCATGTTGAAACGTGCCTTTCCGTTGAACGAAATGGTATACTTCACAGTAGCTTCCTTCAGATAGTCTTCATTCCATGTCGGCCATTGTGCATCGCATACGGTAGTGGTGTTACCCAAAATTTCCCACAATTCTTCGGCCAAGTGTGGAGCGAACGGAGCAATCAGGACGGTCAGGAGTTTTAAAACTTCCTTGTTGTGACACTTCAAGCTACCGAGTTCGTTCACGCAAATCATGAAAGCACTGATAGAAGTGTTGTAAGAGAATGTTTCAATATCACCAGTTACCTTCTTGATAAGTTTGTGAATAGCCTTCAATTCTTCCTTGGTTGGTTCACCTTCGGTCAACAAGTTTTGTCCGTTGCGGTCGTAGAACAAGGCCCAGAGTTTCTTCAAGAAACGATGTACACCGTCGATGCCGTTGGTATCCCATGGCTTGCTTTGTTCTACCGGACCGAGGAACATTTCGTACATACGGAGTGTATCGGCACCATATCTTTCGACAATCATATCTGGATTCACGACGTTATACATGGACTTCGACATCTTTTCTACTGCCCAACCACAAACGTACTTACCGTCTTCGAGGATGAATTCGGCATCGTTGTATTCCGGACGCCATGCCTTGAATGCTTCTACATCGAGCACATCAGCCGATACAATGTTTACATCCACGTGAAGCGGAGT
>JAFQNW010000060.1 GCA_017420875.1 Bacteroidaceae bacterium | reverse complement strand
GAAACCTTCTCTACAGCTGCCGACAACCAGACAGAAGTAACTATCCACGTGCTTCAGGGTGAACGTCCGATGGCTGCTCAGAACAAGTCAATCGGTAACTTCAACTTGACAGGTATTGCTCCGGCTCGTCGTGGTGTTCCTCAGATTGAAGTAACCTTCGACATCGACGCCAACGGTATCTTGAAGGTATCTGCTAAGGATAAGGCTACAGGTAAGGAACAAGCTATCCGCATCGAAGCATCAAGCGGTTTGAGCAAGGACGAAATCGAACGCATGAAGGCTGAAGCCGAAGCAAACGCTGAAGCAGACAAGAAGGAACGCGAAAAGATCGACAAGCTGAACCAGGCTGACTCCATGATTTTCCAGACAGAAAATCAGTTGAAGGAATTGGGTGACAAGCTCCCGGCTGACAAGAAGGCTCCGATTGAAGCTGCTCTCCAAAAGTTGAAAGATGCTCACAAGGCTCAGGACTTGGCAGGTATCGACGCTTCAATGGCTGAATTGAATAGTGCATTCCAAGCTGCAAGTGCTGAAATGTACGCTCAGAGCGGTGCTCAAGGTGGTGCTCAGCAAGGTCCAAACGCCGGAGGTCAACAACAAGCTAACCAAGGCGGCAAGGAAGACATCCAGGATGCTGACTTCGAGGAAGTTAAGTAATTGTAAATAACTTGATAAATATGGTAATAGCGTGTGACTAACAATGGTTGCACGCTATTTTTTGTAAGACTTTAAGAGATGAAAAAAACAAGTATCTTTCAACATCCTGTATGGGTAGTCGTATTTGCTCTGATTGCGGCCATCGCTTGGGGATGGGCTTATCCGCTCATCAAGTTGGGATTCGAGGAGTTTGGCATAACCTCGGCCATGACGGGAAGCAAAATGCTATTTGCCGGTGTCCGATTCATGCTATCGGGGCTTATTGTATTGGCCATTGCCAAAGCTACAAGCAGGGATTTTCGGGTAAAAACTCCAAGTGGCTGGAGATATGTACTCTTATTTTCCTTGATGAATACCACCCTACATTATGCTTGCTTCTACATTGGTTTGTCGCATAGCGAAGGGTCACGAGCAGCCATCCTTAACTCGCTAGGGGTATTTATGCTGGTTGTGCTAGCCTGTGCCTTCTTTAAATCGGACAAACTCACTTGGCGAAAAATTCTGGGATGTGTGATTGGCTTTACCGGCATCTTGATATTGAATATCGGAAGTGGTAAAAGCGGACAATTCACCTGGCTGGGTGATGGCATGATTATCCTGAATGCACTTTGCTCGGCCATAGCGGGATTGATGACCAGAGGATTAAGCCGAAGAGTGGATGTATTTGTGGGAACCGGATATAGCTTGGCTATCGGAGGACTATTGCTAATCCTTCCCGGGTTATGGATGCAAGGTACTTTCCCCGAAATCACCGGGATGGGGATTCTTATATTGGGGTTGTTGATAGGTATCTCGACTTTGGGATTTACCCTCTACAACAAGTTATTGAGTTGTAACCCCGTAGGGAAAGTCGCGATTTTCAATTCATTGATTCCTGTGGTAGGTGCCATTACCTCGTGCATCTTCCTCCACGAGCCTTTTTATGGGAAATATGCCATAGCGGCTATCCTGGCTACAACGGGTATCTACATCATCAACAAAGGGAAAAAATAGCTATAAAAAAAGCACTAGTTTATGTTTCCGGATCTTTACTTCGTTTAGGATGACACGATAAAAAAAGTGGATGGGTATTAAACTCATCCACTTTATGTTTTCAGATTTTTCACTTCGCTCAGAATGACACGAGAAGAAGAAATTTATCTGTAGGATTTTACTTGTTCAATGCATCACAAATGCGTTGGTTGATGGCACGTACACGAGCTTCATCCAACTTGATGACCTTGCGGTCGTATGTCATCAAACCATTCACTTCCATTTCTACGTCGGTTGTCTGAGTGTAAACACCGGCAGAGAAGCCCTTAGAAATGTAATCGTAAAGCATTTCTGCATACTTCACGTATTCGTCGGTTGCTTCCTTCGAGGAATTGAATTGCACATAACCCCAGTTGCGGTTAGGTTCCCACAAGTGTTCTTTCAACACGAGGCCGATACCACCATATTCGCCCAAAACGTTGGCACGTGAGCCATCGAACAAATACATGTCAGGAGCCGGATAGTTGTGCAAGTCGAGCATGTCGCCGGTATGATAGTGGTTACCACCACTAGCTGGGTTTACCAAACGAGACGGGTCGTAATTCTTTGTCCATTCAGCAATTTCTTCGGTCTTGAACTGACCCCAAGCTTCGTTGAAAGGTACCCAAGTGCCGATACATGGATAAGAATACAAGTAATCCATGATTTCCTTCCATTCCTTGCGATAGTTTGCTTCCGATTCGACCGAACGATTTCTTTCTACGCCATCGAAATATCTCTTGTTAATCCATTGAGGATTACGGTCACCACTAGGCATGTCTTGCCATACAATGATACCCAACTTGTCGCAATGTGTATACCAACGAGCAGGTTCAACCTTGATGTGCTTACGAATCATGTTGAAGCCAAAGTCCTTTGTCTTCTGAACATCGTACAAGAGAGCTTCATCAGTAGGAGCAGTATACAAGCCATCAGGCCACCAACCTTGATCGAGCGGACCATATTGGAAGAGCGGTTCGTTGTTCAATTCCAAACGTACGATACCATTCTTGTCACGACCGGTAGAGAACTTACGCATAGCGGCATAGCTATTAACTTGGTCAACCACCTTACCATTGCTCTTCAAGGCAACCTTCAACGTATAGAGGAAAGGAGATTTCGGGCTCCAAAGCTTGCGATCGGCCGGCATGTTGATTTCCACGGCTTCGTGGTTGATGCTCTTACCGGTTGCAACCAGCTTGCTACCATCGTACACCTGTACTTCGAGCATATCGGCACAAGCAGTTCCGCTCATACATGCACCTACGGTCAGGATGTTACGGTCGATATCAGGCACAATGCGAAGGTTGTTGATGTGCTTTTCGGCCACCGGCTCCAACCATACGGTTTGCCAAATACCACTGACCGGAGTATACCAGATACCACTTGGGTTGCTAACTTGCTTACCACGTGGCTGATAGCTCTTGTCTGTTGGGTCCCAAACCTTTACGGTGAGCTTATTGTTTCCCTTAGCATTCAAGGCAGCAGTTACATCGAATGAGAAAGGCACGAAACCACCTGTATGGCTACCCACCTTCACATCGTTCACCCATACATCGGCTTTCCAATCTACGGCACCGAAGTGCAACAAGATTCTCTTGCCTTTCCAAGCAGCAGGCACGTCGAACGAACGTTGGTAAACCAATTCCTGAGAATCAACCAAACGCTTGCCTACACCTGAAAGAGCCGACTCGATAGCAAACGGCACCAAGATTTCACCATCAAACGAGGCTGGTACTTGTTTGCCTTTTTCGATTACGGCATATTGCCACAAGCCATTCAAGTTTTTCCACTCGCCGCGTTCCATAATCGGACGTGGATACTCCGGCAATACATTGTTCGGGTCAATCTTTTCAGCCCAAGATGTCTTAATTTTGTCGCCTGCCGGCTTCCATTGAGCGAACGAGCCCAAAGTAAGCAACATGCACAAGGTTGTCAATGCTAATTTCTTCATCATTTTAATATTTTATGTGTGTTTATATTCGTAAACAAATGTAATATAAAATTCTTCTATATCCAAAATTTTATTAACAAGATTGGCTTATCGAATGACTTCCACTCCTTCAGGTGCCTGGATATCAGACTTCACTTGCCCGTCGGCACCCTTTTCATGTCGAATGCGAATGTCTCCGTGCGGAGTTGGAAAAGTACCTTCCACCCACTTCAGGTTGCCCAGATGAGGCTCGATGCGAACCTTCTTGCATCCCGGTTCAAGCACCTGTACACCCAACACATAACGGCTGAGCCAAGCGGTAGGACCCGATGCCCATCCGTGGCAAAGGCTATGACGGAAACCTTTGTAGCAATAATCTCCATACGATTGGTGTACATCGACTTTACCTTCGGGCACCAGCTCGTCGATACGGGCGGCATTCTTTGTCCACTCGATGTTGAAATCTTCCCAGAAGGTAGTGGCACCCAAATCGAGCATGGCTCCCCAATATTCGCTGATACGATCAAGGGCTTCCTGATAATTGCCCGCCTTCGCCAAAGCCTCGAGCATGTAATATCCGTAGAAGGTTGAATAGTTCTTCGAACCGCCCACGCTCAGCACTTCCTTATCCGCTTTCTTCGCATCCATCAAGCCGGCAATGGCCATCAGGGCCGCCCCTTGCTTGGATTGGTTATGGTGTGGCACATATCGAGAAAGCTTCTTGGCCGCTTCCTGACAACGGATAGCCAACGATGCATCGTCCAACGCCAAAGCCATTTCGGCACCGGCATTCATGGCCATGAGCATCAACGCTTGCAAACCGGCATCCACGCCCTTAGGATTGGTGCTTGAAGGCCAATCGAGGAAGCGATTGCCATCCAGGGTTTCCTTTCCCTTCTCGTCAATCTTGGTCATCAAGTGATTGAGTAAGGTGGTGAGATACGTCTTCTGCTCGCGGAGGTAATTCAAATCACCCTGGTAATAATACCAATCGCGATGAATGAGCAACCACCAAATGGAGTACGAGCTGATGCCGTTCATCCACTCGGGCACGGGTGTCATGTCGCGAATCAAATCAAGACTCTTAGGAATCACTTCGTTGTATCCAAACACCGTGCTTACGGTCATCACTTCGGGATGCAAGTCGCCTATCCACACCAGTCGGTCACGCTTCACACCATCCCAGATGTACTCCTGCATGTTGAGGTGTACGGTGTAGGCACCCGTCATCCAGATGTCGTTCAGGCGTTGGTTGTCCGAGCGGAAAGAGCCCCGATACGGGATGTTACGAAAACCGAAGGTAGCACGTACTTCCTTCAACAAGAGGTCGGTATTGGGTTCTTCCACATCGATGCGAACGAATCGGAAACCCGAATTGCCCGTCTCGGCCACACCCAGCCAAGGCAAGGTGAGGTGGAAGTCACGGATGGCATGATCGTTTGTCGAGCCATTCTCGGGCGTGATGTCGTGCATGGCCTCGGAAGCCGATTCGCCAAAGCGAATCCGGATTTTGCCCTCGCGTGAAGGCGATGCACCGGTCACCAACTGGATTCCTCCCTGCAACTCACGACCGAAGTCGAGCAAGAAAGAGGCACGCCCCTTTTCGCCCGTCTGGATGCGACACATGTTTCCCTGCACCAACTCAGCCTGACCATTGCCCGGCTTCAGCAAATTGTCGATGCCTTGAATGGAAGCCCCATCAACGGCTTCTTGCCAAAGGATACGGGTAGGTGCCAGATAGGCCACGGTGCGTGAGCTATGGGCCACATTTTCTACCTCATTACCCCAAGCAGGAGGCAATAAAGATTGGGCTTGCCCCGCCAAAGAAGCCCAGCCCAATCCTATCATGAAGATTAATCGTTTCATGGATACCTTTTATTTAGGTAAGTTGAATGCCACGGTCATTTCCTTCATCTGCTCATCGGACATGCCATCCGGCTCGAAGCCCATGTTCTTGGCCGCAATGTAGATGAGGGCCGACTTGTTCAGCACGTCAATCTGGTCGAAGGCTTGCATCACGTCGCCATCTACGGCAAATACGCCATGCTTTTCCCACATCACCACATCGTAGTCGCCCAACTCCTGGATGGTAGCTTCGGCCAAATCCATCGAGCCGGCCATCTTGTAAGGGATAATGCCCAAGCCACGCGGACAGAAGGCCTTTGTTTCAGGAATCATGCTCCACAAAAGCTTGGTAAGCACATCCTTTTCCAAGAACTTCTGGGCATGCGACATGGCCACCAGCTCAATCGGGTGCGTATGTACCGATGCCTTGTAAGGCGAGCCCTTGCCGATGAGGTAATTATGCACGCTCAGGTGTGAAGGAAGCTCAGAAGTAGGCTTCACCGGATGGTCGGCAATGATGACATACGAGGCACAATCATCCAAGATGCGGATGATAGAGCCATTATCCATTGGCCAACGAGCCAAGTCACGCATACGCATGTTAGTGCCCTTGCAATAGAAGTAGCAACCTTTCAAGTGCGGCAAGGTAAGCCCGATAGGGAAAACCTCGCTAATAGCCGGCATTTGGCGGATTTCATCATCCACATACTCGGTTACATTCACGGTAATGTTTCCACCGTTTCGTTCGGCCCAACCTTTTTGCCAAAGATATCCGGCCACTTCGGCCACCTTGTTCACTTCGCGAGCCAACTCAGGGCGATTGTTCAATATAGAGTTCATAATCTGAGTTATAAGTTATGAGTTATTTTAGTAATTGAGGTAAAAATGAAGATATTATCAACACAATCAAGCCAATCACCAAGGTGACGATTGTCTTTTGCGAGCAGCCCTTCCACTCCTTGAGGATGATGCCCCACACGTTCGAGAAGGTCACGTTCAGCGACATGAGGATGCACCACGAGAAGGTATAAAGCACCGGCGATGAAGTCAGGAATCCCTTGCCCAAGCTCAATCCGAAGAATTGGCTATACCACAAGATACCTGCCAACGCACAGAAAACCAAGTTGTTGGCATACAAGGAAGTCTTTCCGTAATCGCCCCAAGTCTTGTTCTTCCCGTTTTGGTAGAAGCAATAGATGGCGTTGGTCATGAAGCCCCCCAAGGTCACCATGAAGGTAGCCGGAAGGGTGCGATAAATCTCGGCACTTTCGGGGAAGCACAAGCTTTCGCCAAATCCCAACCCGATGCTGAAACAAGCACTCATGAAACCAGCCAACAAGGCCACCGAAATACCCTTGGTGAAGTTAAAGTCCTTCACGGCCTTCTTCTTTTCCTCGTCGCTCAGGTTGGCCGACTTCAAGCTACCTGCATAGCCAATGATGGCAATACCCAGCAAGGTTACTACTACCCCCACAATGACCGGTGTAGTCAAGTCGGACGTGTTACCCGTAAAGATGGGTGTCAGGATGGTACCCAATCCGGCACAAGTACCCAAGGCTACGGATTGTCCCAAGGCCACCCCGAGGTATCGCATGGAAAGGCCGAAGGTCAAGCCTCCCACTCCCCACAACACCCCGAAGAACATAGCCCAGAGGGCATCTGTGGGGTGAGCGGCATAAATTTCAGCCAACGAATGTCCGTCGGGCACAGCCAGCAAGGCTCCCAGGAAAGGGAACACCAACCAGGCAAACACACCCTGTACAATCCAATACGACTCCCAGCTCCATTGCTTGATGCGGTTGATGGGCACATACGAACTGGATTGACAAAAGGCACCCACGGCCACTATCAATAATCCGATAATGATTTCCATAATAGCAGTTTATTTGGCTTAATTTCTCTTCAAAGTCACTTCGGCTTCGTATTTCTGCACTTCGCCGATGAACGATTCGCCTACAGACACGCCTTGCTTCAAGCAGAACATATCCCATACGGCATTCCATGGCAACGACTTGCATTCTTCGAGCAAGGCCAGGCGTTCGAATCCCTGTCCGTTTTCTTCGTACTTACGCAAAGTATCCAGCGGTTCGAGCAAGGCTTGCAACAAGCACTTCTGAGTGGCACGGCTACCGATGACGTAAGCACCGATGCGGTTGATGGAAGCGTCGAAGTAGTCGAGGCCTACGTGTACACGGCTCAAGGCATCGCAACGTACGATTTCCTTGCACAAGTCCATGGTGTCGTCGTTCATGATAGTCACGTGGTCAGAGTCCCAACGTACCGGACGGCTCACGTGCAACAACAATTCGGGCACGTAAAGCAACAACGAAGAAACCTTGTCGGCCACACTTTCCGTTGGGTGGAAGTGACCGGTATCCAATGTCACGAGCTTCTGCTTCTGGGCAGCATAGCCAATGTAGAAGTCGTTCGAGCCTACGGTATAGCTTTCGAGGCCGATACCGAACACCTTCGATTCGATGGAGTCGAGCATGTGTGCATATTCCTGTTCGAAGATTTGATCCAACGAATCCTTCAACAAAGCACGATACTTCATGCGGTTTACGGTGATGTCCTTGCTACCGTCGTGAATCCAAAGGTTCATCACGCACTTGTCGCCCTGACGCTTACCCATTTCTTCGGAGATGGCACGACAACGCTTGGTGTGTTCAATCCAGAAATCACGAATGCCCTTATCAGGGTTGGCCAATGTCAAGTCGCCCGATTTCGGATGCGAGAAGGAAGTTGAGTTGAAGTCCAGCTTCATGTTATTTTCAGCAGCCCATTGCATCCAGCTTTCGAAATGAGCCGGCTCCACTTGGTCGCGATCTACAAACTGACCGCCGAAATCTCCATAAATTTCATGCAAGCTCAAGCGATGATTGCCAGGTATCAACGATACGGCCTTCAAGATGTCTGCCCGAAGTTCTTCGATGTTGCGAGCCTTACCCGGATAGTTACCTGTTGCCTGGATGCCACCGGTCAATTCGCCGGTCGATTCAAAACCAGTCACATCATCGGCTTGCCAGCAATGCAATGACAATTGCACCTTGGCCAATTGTTCCATGGCCTTTTCCACATCTACTCCTATCGCAGCATAACGTTCTTTCGCCAATTCATAGGCTTGTTTAATTGTCTGTTCGTTCATTTCTTTATCGATTTAAGGTTTGATATTTCTGATAAGCTTCTTCCCATACATCGGCCTGCTGAGGTTGGTATTCCTCGGTTTCGATGGCCTGATGAATCATTTCACGCATTTCCTTGAGCGACGATACGGCCCCTGCGGCCATGGCCTGAATCATCACATTGCCGATGGCGGTTGCTTCGGATGGGCCGGCCACCACCTTGCGTCCGATGGCATTGGCAGTAAACTGATTCAAGAGGCGATTCTTCGAGCCACCACCGATGACGTGCAAGCGTTCGATGGGGAAAGTGGCCACCTGGTCGAGCATGTCGATGACTTCGCGATAACGCAAGGCCAGGCTTTCGAAGATGCAACGCACAATCTGGGCATCGTCGGCCGGAGGTGTCTGTCCGGT
>JAFQNW010000059.1 GCA_017420875.1 Bacteroidaceae bacterium | reverse complement strand
TGTGCCGGGTGTGGGTGCGGTGAATGTGATGGGTGCGGGCGATTACTCCATGCGTATCTGGCTCGACCCCGAGGCTATGCGTATCCGTGGCCTGAGTGCCGACCAGGTGTATGCCGCTATCCAGGCACAAAACATGGAGGTGTCGGCAGGGAATATCGGTCAACCTTTCGGGCGTTCGGGTAACAATGCTTTCCAATATACCTTGAATGTGAAAGGTCGCTTGACCACCCCTGATGAGTTTGGTGAAATCATTCTTCGGGTGGAGGCCGGCGGACGTATTCTTCGATTGAAGGATGTGGCTCGCATTGAGCTTGGAAGTCAGAAATACAATGTTGTTTCCCGTTTGGAAGGAAAGCCAACGGCGGGTATTGCCGTGTATCAATTGCCAGGCTCCAATTCGCTCGATGTGGCAAAGGGTGTGAAGGCACGCATGGAAGAATTGGCGGAAGCTTTCCCGAAGGGCATCCAATATCAGGTGACACTCGATACGACAGAGGTGGTGCATGACTCTATCAACGAAGTGATGAAAACCTTTATCGAAGCGACGATTCTTGTGGTGTTGGTGATGTTCTTTTTCTTGCAAAGTTGGCGGGCGGTGTTGATACCTTGCATCACGATTCCCGTCTCGTTGATAGGTACTTTGGCGGTGATGGCGGTACTTGGTTTCTCCATCAATACGTTGACTTTGTTCGGCTTGGTGCTGGCCATTGCGATTGTGGTCGATGACGCGATTGTGGTGGTAGAGAATGTCACCCGTTTGCTCGATGAGGCCGAGGCAAAAGGCGAACAGATAGATATGCGGAAGATTACGGAAGTAGCAATGAGTGAAATTACCGGCCCGATTATTGGGGTGATGTTGGTGTTGTTGGCGGTGTTCCTCCCGACGACCTTGATTGGTGGCATCCAAGGACAGCTTTACAAACAATTCGCCTTGACCATTGCGGCATCCACCGTGTTGAGTGGCTTGAATTCGTTGACCCTTTCTCCGGCACTTTGTGCCATCTTACTCAAGCCTACCCCCAAGCAGAAGTCGAAGCTTTTCTTGGGATTCGACCGCTTCAATGATTGGATGCAACGCACCTTCAATCATTCGGTCAAGTGGTTGTTGGCTCGTCCCGTGGTGGCGATGAGTTCCTTCGTGGTATTGTCTGCCATCGCCTTTTTACTCTTCGTGAAATGGCCTACTACTTTCATGCCCGAAGAAGATGATGGGTACTTCATCGTGTCCGTCCAACTTCCGGCGGCATCTTCGTTGGAAAGAACCGAGGCGGTAGGCAAGCAGATTGATGCCATCTTGAAGCAATATTCCGAAATCAAGACCTTCTTGGGCGTGAATGGATTCAGTGTGATGGGTGGAGGCGAGCTTCCCAATGCGGCGACGTACTTCGTGGTATTGAAGAACTGGAAGGAGCGTCCGGGAAAGGAACATTCGGCACAAGCGGTAGTAGATAGATTCAACCGTCAGGCGTATGGTATGGTGCAAGAAGCACAAGTATTCGGCATCATTCCTCCGGTCATCCCGGGCATGGGCAATACGGGCGGACTTCAATTCGAGTTGGAAGACCGGAAGTCCTTAGGCTCCGAGGAGTTGCAAAAGGCGGTCAATACCTTGCTGGCGGAGTATCGAACCGAACCGGCCATTGCTTCGCTCAGTAGCATGTATCAGGCGGATGTGCCGCAATACTATTTGAACATCAACCGCGATAAGGTTCAGTTGTTGGATTTGAACTTGAATCAGGTCTTTGCGGCCTTGTCCTACTATTTGGGACAAGCGTACGTAAACGATTTCGTGGAGTTCGGACGCATCTATCAGGTGAAGTTGGGTGCCGGTGAGGATGCCCAGAAATACATCGACGATGTGCTGAAGTTGAGTGTGGAAAACTCGAAGGGCGAGATGGTACCGTTCAACACCTTCATGCAAGTGGAGCAAGTGCTGGGCATGGATCAAGTGAGCCGATACAACATGTACCAATCGGCTTCGGTCACAGCAAATGTCGCACCGGGCAGAAGTTCGGGTGAAACCATCGAGGCGGTGGGTAGCTTGATTCGAAATCAATTGGGCAATGAGTTTGGCTATGAGTGGACATCGGTGGCCTATCAAGAAACGAAGGCCAGCGGCTCTACGGCACTTGTCCTGGTGATGGCCTTGCTGGTGGCATACTTGGTGCTTGCGGCCCAATACGAGAGTTGGACAAGCCCCGTGGCCGCGGTGATGGGTTTGCCTATCGCGATTCTTGGGGCGATGTTGGGATGTTGGATAATGGGTGAGCCGGTGAGCATCTATACCGAAATCGGTATCGTGTTGCTGATAGCCCTTTCGGCCAAGAATGGTATCTTGATCGTGGAGTTTGCTCGTGATTATCGCAAGGCGGGCAATTCCATTCGCGAGGCGGCTTTCGAGGCAGGAAGCGTGCGTTTGCGACCTATCTTGATGACTTCGTTCACCTTCGTGTTGGGGGTGATGCCGTTGCTCTTTGCCACGGGGGCCGGTGCAGGAAGTCGTGTGGCACTAGGTGCCGCGGTGGTCTTCGGTATGTTGGTGAATACGGTGGTAGCTACCCTCTATATTCCGAATTGGTACGAGGTGATGCAGACTTTGGAAGAACGGTGGTTTAGGCGAAAATAAAAACAAGTGTGTCATTTTGAGCGAAGTGAAGAATCTGAATGCATAAAGTGGATGTAAACAGATCCTTCACTACGTTCAGGATGACATTTTTATAAGGAATTTACGAACGCAATTCCAATACAAAGCGTGTGCCCTTCTTGTATTCATCATCCAAGCGGAGGGTGCCGTTCAACTTGTAGGCGATGAGGCTACAAGTTGGTAAGCCAAGTCCGTCGCTTTGAGTCAAATCCTGCACTTCGGCAAATGGCTTGAATAGGTAAGGACGCTTTTCTACAGGGATACCCGTACCAGTGTCCGTTACAATGAATTGCCCTGAATGAGCACTACGCTTCTTGAATTCGAGCGTAATTTTCCCTGTTTCGGTATGTTGGGCTGCATTGTCAAGCAAATACAATAGGATGTTTTCCAAAGCTTCAGCATTGGTGCGGACATTTACGCGAGGAACGTTCAATGTTGCAACCACTTCGGGTTTGAAGTTCTCTTTCGCTTTGTTCAGAATATTTTCGCACAAGGTGTTGATGTTCATGTCCTTCATTTCGTAAAGTTCCTCACGGCTTTCTTCAAGCTTCATAAATGTATGTATGTGCTGGAGGAATTCCTTTACAGCCTTCACCTGAGGCTTGACTTGTCCGGTCTCTATAGCATTGAGTGAGGGCTCCAATTGTTTGCCGATACTGTTAATGAATAGGCTTTTTTGGTCGTTGTTATCGTTAGCAATTTTCAAACTAGCCTTGAGTTTCTTGATTTGGCGTATATTTTTTAGCATGATACCGATGAAAAACAGCAAGGCTCCTCCAAGTGCAATAACCAAAATACATAAGAAGGTTATAATTCCTTTCTGAATACCTATTTTGTCTTCCTTGGCTTGCAATGTATTTTGTGAGGCCGTGTATTCTTCTTTCAATTCCTTTAACTCTTGTGCGGCCTTAACGGCTTTGATGGAGTCTTTCCAATTGGTGTAAAGGCGTTCCAAGGCTTGGGTTAGCGATGCGTTTTTGCCGGTCTTGGCTTGAGTTAACATGTCTTGAAAACATTTATCTACACCTTGCTCATCTTGACCGTTTGAACGCCGTTGTACCAGTTCCTTATAGCATTGTAGACTCTTGTCGTTCATTCCGAACTTCTGGAAATAATTTGCTTTGGTCATCAACAAGTCTTCGTTCAAGGTGTCTTGTTTGGCTTTTTTAGCCCATTCTTCCAATTTTTGTACTTGTTCGTTGCTCTGTTCTGCCTTGTTAAGACGCATGTACATCCGAAGTCGTTCCTTGCTAACCAAATAATGTAACTCGGGTGCGGCTTTATTCGACTTGTTTTCTTCTGAAGAGATAAGAGCATCCATTTGTCGACAAGTAGCGAATGCTTCAGACCACTCATGGTTTTCAGTTTGTCGGATACTGGTTTGTATACCCTCTTCTACGGTTTTCTTCAATGTAGGATTCTGTGCTTGTCCTGCAAATACGGAGCAAGACAATGCTAATATGATGCATAATTTTCTCATTTCTCTGTCATTTTTTGCAAATATAATGCCTTTTCTTGTGAATTCGCAAGTAAAAAGACCTATCTTTGTGTAGAATATATCAGAATAAACGATGAAAATAGGACTTACTTATACATCAACTTTAGTGATTTCGAAAGATCATGTGGCGGCCGTGATGGGTAGTGGTGACTTGCATGTGTTTGCTACTCCGGCCATGGTGGCACTGATGGAGAATGCTGCGATGCTGGCCGTTGCCAACCATCTGCCCGAGGGCTCGACAACGGTAGGGGCAATGATGAACACTTCGCATGTGAAGCCCTCTCCGGTAGGGGATGAAGTGAAGGCAACGGCAGTACTTACTGGAATAGAAGGACGCAAACTGACCTTTTCCGTGAAGGCCGAGGATAGCAAGGGTGTTATCGGCGAAGCGGTGCATGTGCGGTATGTGGTGGATAAAGAGAAGTTCATGAGTAAGCTTTGAGTGTTTTTTCATTTTTCTTTTGCCCGAACAAAAGAAAAACGA
>JAFQNW010000058.1 GCA_017420875.1 Bacteroidaceae bacterium | reverse complement strand
GGCTCCGCTCATCTTGGAAACGTCCTTCTTACCAAATTCTACGTACTCTTGTGCCTTAGCAGCCTCTACGGTAATGCTGAGGACTTTACGACGTTCGCCTCTCGTAACAGCAGTCACAGTACCACTTACCGGAGAAACGAACTTAACTTCAGGGTGATTCTTGTCTACAAACAAAGCATCACCAGCCTTCACACTTTCCTGCTCCTTTACCACCACTTTTGGAGTAACCCCATGAAAATCATCGGGCACCAATGCATAAGTGTCCGGGGCATTCACAGCGAAAATCTCCTGAGCGGGTTTACCTTTCAGGTTGATGTTCAGGCCTTTGTGTAATTTAATCACATTTGCCATATTGAGTTATAATAAATGGTTTTTAAATTTAAAGGCAAAAGTATACAAAATAAATGTGAAAAAAGAATGTTTTATCGCATAATTATGGAAAAAAATCTGCAATTCATGGGTGCTTAAAGAAAACGTGCAGGCATTTCAATGAAAATGTCTGCACGTTTTGGATTTATGCCTTCGCGTCTTCCGTTTTGGGCTTGACGCATTTCCGTACAATGGTGTATCCGGTTGCTGCGATGAAAATACTCATCAGCGGGCTGATCAGGTTGAAGAAGCTATAGGGCAGATAAGTCATGGTAGGCACATTCAGGATGGTGGCCTGCGTCATCCCGCAAGTGTTCCATGGGATGAGTGGGGAGGTCACGGTCACGGCATCCTCGGTGGTACGTCCCAGGAGTTTGCCTTCGTATCCGTTCTTCTCGTAAATTTCGCGGAACATGTTGCCTGTCAGGATGATAGAGATGTACTGGTCGGCTGTGGTGATGTTCAGGAAAAGACCCGATGCCACGGTCGATGATACCATGCCCACCCGAGTCTTGGCAAAGCGGGTAAACACGCGGGTGATGCTCTCGAGCATCCCTCCTGCTGTCATGGTTCCTCCGAAGCACATCGCACACAGAATCAGCCAGATTGTGTCCATCATACCGCCCATGCCTCGGGTGGCAATCAGCTCGTTGATGGCCGTGTTTCCGGTTTCAAGACTGGTGCTTCCGAACAGGATGGCCATACCTCCCTTGATGAGGGTAAGCAGTTGGCTACCAGTATCTCCGGCCACTTCGGCCAGCAATGTAGGTTGGAAAAGGATGGCAAACAAGGTAGCCAATCCGGTAGAGATGAACAGGGTAACGATGGATGGTACTTTCTTGGCAATCATGATGGCAGTAGCAATGGGCACAATCATCAGCCATCCCGAGATGTGGAACTTGCTGTCCAATGCTTGTGTAAACTCGCCAATGTGACCGGTGTCAGCAGCCTCGTGCGACAAGCCGGCAATGGTGAAGATGATAAGCGTGAGCACCATCGATGGCACGGTAGTGTACATCAAATAGCGGATGTGCGAGAAGATGGGCGTGCCGGTTACCGACGAGGCCAACACAGTGGTATCGGACAAAGGCGACACCTTATCGCCGAAGTAGGCTCCCGAAATGATGGCACCTGCAATCCAACCGGGGTCGAATCCTTGAGCCTCGCCAATCCCCATCAGGGCAATACCGATGGTGGCAATGGTTGTCCACGAACTACCTGTCATCACCGACACAATGGCACAGATAGCACAGGTCGATACCAGGAAGAAACTGGGATGGATAATCTGTATACCATAATAAATTAAGGTAGGAACTACCCCACTGATCATCCAGGCACCCGACAAGGCTCCGATAATCAACAGGATAATCAAGGCCGAAGCCACCCCATGGATATTCTCCGAAATGGCATTCTCAAACTCTTTCCATTTCCGCTTGTATCCGCCCATGCCAATCAGTACACAAACACCGCTGGCTGCTAGCAGACATACTTGGCTTCCCCCACCCAAGGCATCGCTTCCAAACAAATAGATGGTGATGGCCAACATAATAACGAGGATGATGATTGGCACAAGGGAAAGCAACGGGCTGGGGAGTTTTTTATTATTCATTCTTCAATTCGATATAGTTGAAACAATCATTTTACTTACGGCCGGCAAATTTCGTAATAATTTTTGAGGTGGAAAAGACTTTCGATTACATTTGGCATCTTTTTTAGAGGAGGAATGCTAATTGTTCGTTATTTATGCGGTTTTTATGCTCTTTTTAGGGAACTTTACGAAATTTGGGGTAAAAAAAGAAGAAAGAATATTGGGTGTACTCGTCCGATATTTGTATTTTTGCTTCGCTTTATGTATGTATGAGATTAAGTAGACGCTTCAAATATATATTTCGGATTCTGGTATGGGGATGCTTGGCCCTCTATATCAGTACATGGACGTTGCTGAACTTGCCTTATGTTCAGGGCAAGTTGGCGGCATTGGCATCCGAAGCATTGAAGCAAGTGCTAAATACCGAAGTGTCTGTAGGCCGAGTGAACATCGGCATGCTGAACCGCATCATCATCGAAGATGTACTCTTGAACGACCAGCAGGGCGAGGAAATGCTCAAAGTATCTCGCTTGGCTGCCCGATTTGAACTAAAACCATTGTTCGACGGGAAAATCTCCATCAACAACGTGCAGCTATTCGGCCTCTCTGCCCAGCTGAAGCGTGACACTCCGCAGGCCACTCCCAACTTCCAGTTTGTGCTCGATGCATTGGCCTCGAAGGATACCCTGAAGAAAGAAACAAACCTCGACCTGCGAATCAACTCCGTGCTTATCCAGAAGGGACAAATAGCCTACAACGTGCTATCCGAGCCCGAGACTCCGGGTAAGTTCAACCCTTCGCACATGGGCATCGATGACCTGTCTGCCTCCATCTCGCTGAAGGCCTTAAAGAACGATTCCTTGCATGCCATTGTGCGTCGACTGAGTTTCGAAGAGCAGTCAGGCTTTGGATTGAAGAAACTTTCCTTGCGTACCATTGCAAATAATAACAAGCTGAATCTTAATGATTTTAAGCTTGAACTCT
>JAFQNW010000004.1 GCA_017420875.1 Bacteroidaceae bacterium | reverse complement strand
GGAAAGCAGCATCCAGAAAAGCAAACCGCTATCGGGCACTAACAATGACATAAGCCCGGACGATTAGAGTGCAAGGAAACAAACCACGATGGCAAACAAGGCAACACCTTCCACCAAGGCGGCGATGATAATCATACTCATGCGGATGTCGCCGGCAGCTTCGGGCTGGCGGGCAATGGCTTCCATAGCAGCAGCACCAATCTTACCGATACCGAGAGCAGCACCGATTACAGCAATAGCAGCACCGATGGCTGCACCTAACTTTCCTAAACTTGCACCTGCGGCAGCTTGCAATAAAATACTTGATAGTAACATAATTCTTAATGCTTTTAATTGTTTATTTCTTAATTTTATTATTTTACGTTCTCAGATTCTTCCTCCCTTCGGTCGTCAGAATGACACGGCGAGGAAGCATGGTGGGCCTCTACCCTAGACATACCTATGAATACGGCCGAAAGCATGGTAAATACATAGGCCTGGATAAATGCCACAAGCACTTCTACACAATTCATAAAGATGCTGAACAGCACCGACACGATACTCATCGATGTACTGATGACCGCTCCCATACTGGCTGTTACAAAGACGATGCTGGTCAGGGCCAGAATGATGGAGTGTCCGGCCATGATGTTGGCAAACAGACGAATCATCAAGGCAAAGGGCTTGGTGAAAATGCCAAACAATTCGATGGCTGGCATGATGGGCACCGGACACTTTAGCCACATAGGTACTTCCGGCCAAAGAATTTCTTTCCAATATTCCTTGGTGCCGAACACATTGACCGCAATGAACGTACAGAGTGCCAATACCAAGGTAATGGCTATATTGCCGGTCACGTTGCCTCCTCCAGGGAAGACGGGTATCAACCCCATCACGTTATTGATAAAAATGAAGAAGAAGGCCGTGAGCAGGTATGGCGAATATTTCTTGTAGTCCTTGCCGATACAGCTTTTGATGACATCCTCTTCAATCATCATGATAAACATTTCCATAAAGCCGATGAAACCTTTCGGTGCCGGGCTTTCGGGTGTTTGACGCTTGTACCAACGAGCTGTATAAAGAATCACTCCAATCACAACCAAGCAGTTGATGAACAAGGAAAGAACGGTCTTTGTGATGGAAATGTCGAATGGACGCACTTCCTGGCCATTGGCCTGTATTTCGACTACCTTGCCTTCGTAAGTGCCTGTGGTGGCTATCTTGAATCCTTCGTAGGTATCGCCTTCGGCATGAAGCAGGTGTGAGGACGAGAAGCAATGCCACCCCGTTTCACCGCTGTATACAATGATGGGTAGCGAAATGGTAAAGTGCTTGTCGCCCCACGAGGTGATGTGCCATTCGTAGGCATCCTGTATGTGGTGAAAGACTATTTCCTTCGCATCAACCTTGCCCGATTCCTGATGGCCGGAGGCTTTTGCAGGTAAAGCCAGCATCAGGATAAGGAGAATGGATATGTATATCTTTATCTTCATTTATTTCTTTGTTTTCTGTTTGCGTTCGTAGCGGAGAAAGAACCAGCTCTCGAACACCATACTTATCAGATAAAACGCTAAAAACGTCAGAAAGAATTCCACTTTCTTTTCTTCTACTTTCACGGCATAAATCAAAAGCATCATCAGTGAAAACAACATTTTGATGGCTTTCGTTCCCAGATAAACCAATTGCATTTTCTGCGGGGCGTATCTTCGGCATGCCTCAAACATGTATATCGTGAACCAACCGAACAGGTAGAAGAATACCGGGATGAATGGATACCATTCGAAATAATGTGATGGCAGAAAGTATGCTATACATAATCCGATGCTCCAACCCGTAACCAGTATCAACAAGGTGTACCAGACGATGAAATATTGTTTGGTCAACGACATGCTTTAATTGGTTCTTATTGTTCTACACAGGCGGATATCACGTTCTGGTTTACTTCTACAAAGCCTCCGGTAACGGTTACCTCCGTTTGCTTGCCTTCCTGCGTATAAATGATAGTGCCGGCTGTCAAGGCCGATATCAGGGCTGCGTGCATCGGGAGTACCATAAAGCTACCCATCAAGCCGGGAAACTTTACTTTTTCAACCTTTCCCTCAAAGATAACTCCTTCGGGGGTGGCTATGGTCATATCCATCGTTTTATCCATGTTTTATATTTTTTAGTTTATTGGGCTGCTTCCAGTAACTTCTTCCCCTTGGCAATGGCATCTTCGATGGTTCCCACGTTGAGGAATGCCTGTTCGGGCAAGTAGTCCACTTCGCCATCAAGTATCATGCGGAAACCTTTGATGGTATCTTCGATGTTCACCATCACACCTGGCAAACCTGTAAACTGCTCGGCAACCGAGAACGGTTGAGAGAGGAAACGTTGCACACGGCGGGCACGGTTTACTGTGAGACGGTCTTCGTCCGAAAGTTCGTCCATACCCAGGATGGAGATGATATCTTGAAGTTCCTTGTTTCTTTGAAGGATTTGCTTTACTCGCTGTGCCACGTTGTAATGCTCTTCGCCTACGATGTTTGGGTCGAGGATGCGTGAGGTCGAGTCGAGTGGGTCGACAGCCGGATAGATACCTAATTCAGTAATTTTACGGCTCAATACGGTGGTGGCATCGAGGTGGGTAAAGGTAGTGGCAGGTGCCGGGTCGGTCAAGTCGTCGGCAGGTACATACACCGCTTGTACAGAAGTGATGGAGCCGTTCTTGGTCGAGGTGATTCGTTCTTGCATCTTACCCATTTCGGTGGCGAGCGTTGGCTGATAACCTACGGCCGAAGGCATACGGCCCAGCAAAGCTGATACTTCGGAACCAGCCTGAGTAAAACGGAAGATGTTGTCGATAAAGAACAGAATGTCACGTGAACCTTCACCTTCTTTCTGGTCACGGAAGGATTCGGCTACCGTCAAGCCCGACAAGGCTACCGACGAACGGGCACCGGGAGGTTCGTTCATCTGACCGTAAACCAATGTGGCTTGCGACTTCTGCATTTCTTCGTAATCCACTTTCGAAAGGTCCCAATGTCCTTCTTCCATACTCTTCTTAAACTCCTCGCCATAGCGGATAACGCCCGATTCAATCATTTCACGCAGTAGGTCGTTTCCTTCACGGGTACGTTCCCCTACTCCTGCAAACACGGAGAACCCGTTATGCTTCTTGGCGATGTTGTTGATAAGCTCCATGATGAGCACGGTCTTGCCTACACCTGCTCCACCAAAAAGGCCAATCTTACCGCCTTTGGAATAAGGTTCCAGCAAGTCGATGACTTTGATACCTGTGAACAACACTTCTTGTGAGGTGGAGAGTTCTTCAAACTTGGGCGGTTCCCGATGGATGGGATAAGCTCCTTCTTTATCGAGTTCCTTCATGCCGTCTACGGCCTCGCCCACCACGTTCATCAGTCTGCCTTTGATTTGGTTGCCAACAGGCATGGTGATGGGGTGTCCGGTAGGAATCACTTCCATGCCTCGACGTAACCCATCGGTACTATCCATGGCAACGGTACGTACGGTGTCTTCGCCAATGTGCTGTTGCACTTCGACAATCAGGGTACGGCCATCGTCACGCTTGATGGTCAAAGCATCGTGGATACTGGGAAGAAGTAATGCCTGGTCTATTTCTTTTCCTTCAAAGTAAACATCTACTACAGGCCCGATTACTTGGGATATATGTCCTTTCAACTGTGACATAAGCTATATTGTTTAAATCTCTTTATGTATAAAAAATGTGCAGCACGTTTGTTTAATACGTACTGCACAAAGTTAGAAATTATTTTCTTCTATCCAACTAAATTCAATTTAGAAAGAAGTACAATTGAATATAATTGGTGAGAAAATGAACTTATTGGTCGGAATACATGCCTTCACGAGTCAACTGCTTCTTCAAGTTGGCAACACCCAAGGCTACGATGGCTGTAACTACAGAGGTGTGTTCCATGTATTCAGGAATACTCTTGGTATAGAGGTCACGTTCAGTGTGCCAGATTTCACCATAGTTGAAGTTGTATCCCTTGAAATCGCTTTCACGAAGACCGAAGGTAGGTACTCCGTTTACTGCAAATACAGTAGCATCGGTACCACCCATTTGGGTTGGTTTCGGACGTGGTTGGGCAACTGTTACATCAAATGGATATTCTGGATTATATTCCTTGATAGGCTTGCTGATTTCTACAAAGTCATCGTACCAAGCTTGAGGAACCGAAATTCCTACTGCTGCATTTGGACCACCGTCACGGTTGAAGAGGTTCGCAATTTTCGGCAACTTGTCCTTATGAGTCTTGCAGAAGGCTTTTGCACCGAGCAGACCGAATTCTTCGGCTGCAAAACCTACGAAAATGATGCTACGTTTTGGCTTTGCACCTGAGAGGGCAATCAAACGGGCAGCTTCCATCATTGGAGCGATACCGGTACCACAGTCTACACCACCGGTAGCTACGTCGAACGCATCGAGGTGACCGCTGATGATGACATATTCGTCAGGGTATTGAGAACCCTTGATGGTAGCCACTACGTTGTGGTACTTGATTGGGCCCAACTTGAAGTGGTTGCGGATATCGAATTCCAACCAGAAGTCACGTCTTTCCTGAGCCATCTTCTTGATGACTGCAAATTGGTTTTCGTCCAACTTGATGTCGCACACTTCAGGCAGGTTGTCGAAAGTAGTGCTCATGTCGTTAATCATCGGACGGTCGTAGAGGGCACGGATGGGCACTGCTGATGCCTGAATAAATCCAAGTACACCCGCTTCGATCATTTCACGGTAGAACAAGCCAGGGATTTCCTTCACTTCCAACAAAGGTTCGTTGGTATTGTTCTGACGGTTCTTCATGCGGATTTCATTGTTCTTCTTGGCAATTTCTGCCATTTCCTTTTGCTGTTCGGCACGGATAGAGTCGTCCTTAGCCGAGTGTGGAAGCGGCCAACCGCTATTCATTCCGCCTACCAAAACCCAAGCACCTTTCAAACGATGCTTCATGCGGTCGAATTCGGCTTGCGACTGCGGTTCAATCAATACATGTCCACGCTGGATACCTTTGGTACCTGAAGTGTGTGAAGGAGTACAGAAGTGGAGAGTCATGGGCTGGTCACCACCAATCAAACGGCCGAACCAAGGACCACGATTAAAGCCTACAGGAACTTCGCCGGCTTCTTCCAAGTGAGCTTCAATGCCCCATTTCTTGAATTCACGAAGCATCCATTCGGCTGCATTTTCGTAAGCGTCAGAACCTACCAGACGTCCGCCGAAACGGTTGGTCAGGATATCCAGATGACGCATGGTTTGATTGTCAGTCTTGGCGGTCTCAATAATTTTCTTTACCGCCGCAGGTTGTGCAAAGGCGTTGCCTGCATAAAGTGAAACAGCTACGAAAGCTGCCATAAAAAGTCTTTTCATGTCTTTGATTAAAATTTAGTTGTTTTATAAATTGTCGCAAATATAGACCTTTTTGTTGAAAAAAAGTACAAATGAGGTAATTTTTGTGAAAACATGTCAGATTTTGGAAGTTCCCTGCTCTGCTATTTACGAGTTAACATCTTCTTTTTCAGGATATTTCCATGCTTTGTATCGTTCCAACTCATCCGAAGCTTCTTTCAACGCCCATGCCACGATGGAGAGGTCGTCTATCAAACCCGGAGGAATCAAATCGGGTAACAAGTCGAATGGGGTAACTACGTAGATGATGGCTCCTACAATAACAAGTAGTTTCTTGCCATCATAATCCTTGTACTTTCCTTTGGTTATGTCTGTTAGGTAATTGCCCATCAATACCAATTTGTCCTTTACTTTGGAGAGTCCTTTCTTGGATATATACATGCTAAGTAGCGGAAGCAGTTGCTTCAGCTTCTTCGGGTTGGAGGTATAGAGATGTGCCTTACTCAACCAGTTTCCTTTAAGAAATTTAGGGACGAAATTCATTTAAAATAGGTGATGATTTGCAAAAATAAACATTTTTCATTTATATTTGCAAATTAAAGAAACTAATAACTATAATAATATATGAATACGAATGAAATGGGACGTCGTAGCTTCCTGAAAAAGTTGGGAGTAGCTACAGCCGTAGTGAGCGGAGCGTCTTCTTTAAGCAGTTGTTCATCGGATAACAAGCAAGCAGCCTCAGGTACACAGAGCAAGGCCGGTCAGGGTGAAATGACTTATCGTGTACACCCTACCAATGGTGACAAGGTTTCTATCCTAGGTTACGGATGTATGCGTTGGCCGATGAAGAAAAATGATCAGGGTAAGGATATTGTAGATCAGGAAAAGGTAAACGAACTGATTGACTATGCATTGGCTCATGGTGTGAATTATATCGATACGGCTCCGGTTTATCTACAGGGTCAGTCTGAAGCTGCTACCGGTATTGCCTTGAAGCGTCATCCTCGTGACAAGTTCTTTATTGCTACCAAGATGTCTAACTTCGGTACGACTGATTTCGATGAATGTGTGAAGATCTACAAGAATTCATTGGAAAAACTTCAGGTAGACTACATTGACTATTACTTGCTGCACTCCATTGGTGGCGGTAAAGGTATTGAAACTTTTAACGAACGATTCATTAATAACGGTTTGCTGGACTTCCTCTTGAAGGAACGTGAAGCCGGACGTATCCGTAACTTGGGTTGGTCTTTCCATGGCGACGTGAAAGTGTTCGACCATGTATTGGCGATGGATGTGAAGTGGGATTTTGTGCAGATTCAGTTGAACTATGTAGACTGGCGTCATGCATCTCGTGGTAATGTAAATGCTGAATACTTACAGGCTGAACTTGATAAGAAGGGTGTGCCTTCGGTTATCATGGAACCGTTGTTGGGTGGACGTCTGTCGAAGATGGCCGATCACTTGGTGGCTCGCCTTAAACAACGTCGTCCGGAAGATAGTGTAGCCTCTTGGGCTTTCCGTTTTGCAGGACATCACAAGGGTGTGCTTACCGTATTGAGCGGTATGACTTATAAAGAACACTTGGAAGACAATCTTCGCACCTATTCTCCGTTGGAACCATTGACCGACGATGAACTGGCCTTCCTTGAAGATACTGCTGTGCTTTACAAGAACTATCCGATTGTGGATTGCAATGACTGTAAGTATTGTATGCCATGTCCTTATGGTATCGATATCCCCGGTATCTTATTACATTATAATAAATGTGTAAACGAAGGTAATGTGCCTAAGAGCAGTCAAGATGCAAACTATCGGGAAGCTCGTCGTGCTTATCTGGTAAGCTACGACCGTACGGTAGAACGTCTGCGTCAGGCTGACCACTGTACCGGTTGCGGTCAATGTAACGAACATTGTCCACAGCGTATCAATATCCCAAAAGAAATTGAACGTATCGACAAGTTCATTGAACAATTGAAGCAAGAAACTTTATAATCAGATAAGTTATGACTAGTAAGATTAGAAAAATATTGGCAGGGATATTCTTTACACTTATTACCCTGCTCTTCCTCGACTTTACAGGAACCATTCATGCCTGGTTTGGCTGGATGGCTAAAATCCAGTTCTTGCCGGCTGTGTTGGCTTTGAACTTGGTAGTTGTTGTTGGCTTGATAGTACTCACCCTTTTGATGGGTCGTATCTATTGTTCGGTTATCTGTCCGTTGGGTGTATTGCAGGACATCATGGGATGGTTTGGCAAGAAGGCCAAGAAAAACCGTTATCGTTATTCCAAGCCTCTGAACATCTTGCGTTACATCATGTTGGGAGTATTGGTTGTGGCTTTGGTAGCCGGTGTGGCTCCATTGGCAGCTTTGTTGGCTCCTTACAGTGCATTTGGTCGTATAGCCGGCAACCTATTCGCTCCTATCTATCAATGGGGTAACAACTTGTTGGCTATGATAGCCGAAAGTATGGACAGCTATGCTTTCTATAGCGTGGATGTATGGTTGAAAGGTGGCATTACTTTGATTGTAGCCATCGTTACTTTCGTGGTATTGTTTGTTTTGGCATATCGTAATGGCCGTACATATTGCAACACCATTTGTCCGGTGGGTACTGTATTGGGTTTCCTTTCTCGATTCTCTTACCTCAAGCCAGTGATTGATACTGGTAAGTGTAATGGTTGTGGACTTTGTGCCCGCAATTGTAAGGCATCTTGTATCGACTCTAAGAACCATGCTATCGACTATAGTCGTTGTGTTGTTTGTTTGGATTGTATCGACAAATGTAAGCAAGGTGCTATCAAGTATGTGCCTCGTACCAAGGCTGCGGCTCAGACTGCTCCAAAAAAGGATGCTGATGGTAGTCGTCGTGCTTTCTTGGCAACTACTGCCTTGATGGCAACAGCAGGCTATGCACACGAAAAGAAGCAAAAGATGGATGGTGGTTTTGCAACCATTATTGATAAGGAAATTCCTCGTCGGAAGACTCCAATTACTCCATTCGGTTCGCTTAGTGCTAAGAACCTGGCACAGCATTGTACAGCTTGTCAGTTGTGTGTGCAGGTATGTCCTAACCAAGTGCTTCGTCCGTCGGGCGACTTTATGAAGCTGATGCAGCCTGAAGTTTCTTATGAACGAGGCTATTGCCGTCCGGAATGTACCAAGTGTTCGGAAGTTTGTCCTACCGGTGCCATTAAGCCGATAACTAAGGAGGAAAAGTCTTCTACTCAAATTGGTCATGCCGTATGGCGTCGTTGTAATTGTATTGTTCATTCGGATAAGGTGGAATGTGGTAACTGTGCCCGTCATTGTCCGACCAATGCTATTCAGATGGTTCCGCAGAATCCAAACGATCCGAAGTCACTCAAGATTCCAGTAATCAATACCGAACGTTGTATCGGCTGTGGTGCTTGTGAGTACGTTTGTCCGGCTCGTCCATTCAGTGCTATCCATGTAGAAGGTCACGAAGTGCATCGTGAAATCTAACGATTTTTATAAATAAATAGCTAAAGCGGAATAGATACTTAACCTATTCCGCTTTTTTATGGTTAAAAGGATGTTTTACGTCACTAAAATACCAAAAACTACCTTTCAGACTTGCTAATCTCAAAAAAGTATACTAAATTAGAATGCTTTTTTGGCAAAATCATTGAAACTTCATATTTATGGACATGACCATCTTTCAAGTAGAATCGAACAAGGTGATTCCCAAACAGGGAAGTCTCCTGGTTTCGGCACCCTACCTCAGAGATTACCATTTTGCACGTTCGGTTGTGCTGTTGGTAGAACACTCTGATGAGGGAAGCATGGGTATTGTCTTGAACAAGCCTTTCCATTATGTAACGAGGCTGAACGATTTGATTCCCGAATTGGAGTTCGGACCCCCAATAACCGTGTCGAAAGGTGGTCCAGTAAGTCGGGAAACCTTGTTTTACCTGCATACGTTAGGCGATTTGAAAGGGGCCTTGCCGTTGGGTAACGGATTATACCTAAATGGCGACTTCAAAGAGATGAAGCGATACATTCTGGATGGAAATCCCATCGAAGGTGTGGTGAGGTTCTTTGCAGGTTATGCCGGATGGCAGGCCAATCAACTGATGCAGGAGATTGAAGAAAATGCTTGGATGGTGACTCAAATCGATTCGATAGATTTATTGCATCCCTACCCTTATGATTTGTGGAAACAAAGTCTTTCTCAGATGGGAGAAAAATATGCTTTGTGGGCACGTTATCCTCAATATCCTACCTTAAATTAAGCATTGATTAATTGCAGGATTTCTACATCTGAGTATGAAGTCCCTCTACGCATCCATCCTTTCAGTATGCCACAAGGAAGGAATCCGCAAGCTTTGAAAAGCCGTAAACTGGCTGTGTTGTCGGTATCAATATGGGCATAGAGTTGGTGAAGTCCTAAATACCGGAAGCAATGCTCGATGAGCATATCAAGTGCCAAACGGCCTACTCCCTTGTCACGATGAGGTTCGGCCACTACAATACCTACTTCAGCACGGCTATGGAATGGATCGAAATGGAACAAGTCGATGATACCTACTACTTCGCCTTGTGTAGATTCTATCATGAGGCGTAACTGACGATCGACATACAAATCGTTGTTGCAAGATTCCAAATACTGTTTCAGATGGTAACGTGAATAAGGCCCAGAAGGACTGCTTACCTCCCACAAGGAAGGAGTATTCTCGAACACTTGCATGATGGCCAAATCCTCAGGCTCAGGGGCTCGGAGGCGGTATCCGTTTCTTTGAAGCAATTCCATAGGCTTATTGGTTGATTTCTTCCGGTAAGTCAAGTTCGTTTTTGATACGGTTTTCGGATGGTACACAGAAAAGCGATGCTATCAGAGCCATGGCAGCACAGAACAAACCGGTGGTATTGAGTGTCAGGTAATAGAAACTGAGGTTGAGGAAGGCTGGCACGAAAAGCAGGCAGATGCGTACGTCTGCCCAAATGCGATAGCTTTTCAAGGCATTTTGAAGCGGCAGCTCCTTTACACGCTTGACCAGATTAAGGCTGAAGATGCGGAGTGAAAACGGAATCAGTCCGATGGTGAGTAAGATGCCTATGCTCTGCAAGATATAGTCCATTTGTGCATTCGCTGCATAGAGTCCTTTGGGAAGTATATCGGCTTCGAATAAAAAGGCCATGCATGCTGGTATTGCCCAAAGAGCAATGAAATTACCTATCTGTTGATGATATATTCTCTTGATTTGTTCCTTCATATCGTTTCTTGTTAATGGTTCATTAAATGGTTCCTGTAAACTCGGTTCGGTTCAAGATGGAACGACCTAGTGTTACCTCGTCGGCATATTGCAACTCGTCGCCGATGGAAATGCCTCGAGCGATAACGCTCATCTTTACATCTAAAGGTGCTAGCTTGCGGAAAATGAAGAAGTTGGTAGTATCCCCTTCCATGGTAGAACTTAGGGCTAAAATTACTTCCTTGACATTTCCGGTACGTACTCTTTCCACCAAGCTTTCGATTTGTAAATCAGAAGGTCCGATACCATCCATCGGCGAAATGACTCCACCCAATACATGATACAGACCACGGAATTGCTGAGTAGCTTCGACAGCCATGACATCACGGACTGTTTCTACCACACAAATGGTAGATGCATCACGTCCTGGATGCGAGCAGATGCGGCAGGTCTCGGTATCTGAAAGGTTGTGACAAACCTTGCAATACTTGACTTCCCTTCTTAAAGTCATGATAGCTTGTCCGAACCTTTCAACGGCAGTGGTTTCCTGACGAAGCAGATGAAGCACCAGACGCATAGCTGTTTTACGGCCGATACCAGGAAGCTTAGCAAATTCGCTTACTGCCTTCTCGAGCAGTTGGGATGGATATTGTTGGTTCATTCTGACGATTCTTGTTGGATAATGTGTGCAAACTTACGCATTTTTAAGGGTTTTTCCGTACATTTGCATGAAATTGTTTGCCGATAATTGGATTGACATTAAAAACGAATGAATTATGAATGGAATTTACATTCTGCTCACCATATTTGGTTATTTTGCTTTGCTGATGATTGTGGCCAAATTAACCAGTCGTCGAGCCGATAATGATGCTTTCTTTCGGGGGAACCGACAATCGCCTTGGTATGTAGTGGCTTTTGGCATGATTGGAGCTTCTTTGTCTGGGGTAACCTTTGTGTCTGTCCCGGGTATGGTAAGGGGCATTGACATGACGTATATGCAGACGTGTTTAGGGTTCTTCTTAGGGTATCTGATTATTGCTCATGTGCTTCTGCCTATTTATTACAAGTTGAACCTAACTACCATCTACTCTTATCTTGAAAGCCGAATCGGACGATATTCGTATAAGACAGGTGCTTCGTTTTTCTTGCTTTCGAAAGTTATTGGAGCTGCTGCCCGACTTTATTTGGTGTGTTTAATCTTGCAAAATTATGTTTTTGATGAATTGAAAGTGCCTTTTACGGTCTCGGTAATAGGTATTGTTATTCTGATTTGGCTATATACACGTAAGAGTGGCATCAAGACCATTGTGTGGACAGATAGTTTCCAAACGTTCTGTTTGATGGCTGCACTTGGCCTGATTCTTTTTCAGGTTAGTGAACAAATGGATCTTAGCTTGGGAGGTATGATGCAAGTTGTGTCTGAAAGTGAATATAGCAGGATATTTGTGTTCGACGATTG
>JAFQNW010000057.1 GCA_017420875.1 Bacteroidaceae bacterium | reverse complement strand
GTCTATAACGAAAACCCGTTGGAAGTGGCCAAGGAATTCGAGGCAAATGGCGTGCGACGTCTGCACGTAGTGGATTTGGACGGTGCGAAGTCGAGCCATGTGGTGAACTACAAGGTGCTCGATGCCATTGCCGGACATACCTCGCTCGTCATCGACTTTGGCGGGGGCATCAAGACGGACGAAGACTTGGTCATCGCTTTCGAAAACGGGGCACAGATGGTGACCTTGGGAAGCGTGGCCGTAAAGCAACCCGACTTGTTCAAGAAATGGCTCCTGCAATATGGTGCCGAGAAAATCATCCTGGGAGCCGACGTGAAGAACAACCGCATCTCAGTGAGCGGATGGAAGGAAGATAGCCAGCTGGAGCTGATGCCTTTCCTCACCGACTACACCAAGGAAGGCGTGAGCAAGGTGCTCTGTACGGACATCAGCCAAGACGGAATGCTTCAAGGTCCGTCCATCGAACTTTACAAGCAAGTGATGAAGGAATTCCCATCGATGCACCTCATCGCCAGCGGTGGAGTGAGTTGCCTGGACGACATCATCCGCTTGGACGAAGCCGGCATACCGGCCGTGGTGTTCGGGAAAGCCCTATACGAAGGACGCATCACGATGAAGGACCTGAAACGATTTATGTAAAGAATTATGTTAGCAAAAAGAATCATACCCTGTCTGGACATCAAGGACGGACAAACCGTAAAGGGCACGAACTTCGTGAACCTCCGTCAAGCGGGCGACCCCGTGGAATTGGGACGCACCTATAGCGAACAAGGGGCCGACGAGCTGGTTTACCTCGACATCACCGCCAGCCACGAAGGACGAAAGACCTTCACCGACTTGGTGAAACGGGTGGCCGCAAACATCAGCATCCCCTTCACCGTAGGTGGAGGCATCCACGAGCTGAAGGACGTTGACCGATTGCTGAGTGCAGGTGCCGACAAGGTATCCATCAACTCCTCGGCCATCAAGAACCCATCATTGATAGACGAGATTGCCAAGCATTTCGGCTCGCAAGTGTGTGTGGTGGCCATCGATGCCAAGCAGACACCGCAAGGATGGAAGTGTTATCTGAACGGAGGACGCGTGGAAACGGACAAGTATCTCTTCGAATGGGCAAAGGAAGCGAACGAACGAGGAGCAGGCGAAATCCTCTTCACCAGTATGGATCACGACGGTGTGAAGACGGGCTATGCCAACGAAGCCCTCGCCACCCTCTCCGACTCGCTCAGCATCCCCGTGATTGCCTCGGGCGGTGCAGGTGCCATGGAGCACTTCCGCGACACCTTCATCGAGGGAAAGGCCGATGCAGCCCTGGCCGCCAGCGTTTTTCACTTCGGAGAAATCAAGATTCCCGAATTAAAACTGTATCTTTGCGAGCAAGGCATCAACGTTAGACGATGACGTTTTTTGAAAACGCCTTCACGAAATAAATTTTCGTCTTCGCGTTTGAGGCCAATATTAAAGAAAGAAAATATAACCATCTATAAATATGAATTTAGATTTTGAAAAGATGGGAGGACTTATCCCAGCCATCATCCAAGACAATTATACACAAAAAGTACTCATGTTGGGCTTCATGAACGAAGAAGCCTATCAGAAGACCGTGGAAACCGGTAAGGTAACCTTCTTCAGCCGCACCAAAAACCGCCTTTGGACAAAGGGCGAAGAAAGCGGAAATTTCCTGAACGTGGTCGATATCAAGGTCGATTGCGACAACGACACATTGCTCATCCAAGTGAATCCCGTAGGCCCCGTTTGCCACACAGGCACCGACACTTGCTGGGGCGACAAGAACTCGCAGGACATCATGTTCCTCAAGGTGTTGCAGGACTTCATCGACAAGCGTCACGAAGAGATGCCGGAAGGCTCTTATACCACCAGCCTCTTCCAAAGCGGCGTGAACAAGATGGCTCAGAAGGTGGGCGAAGAAGCCGTGGAAGCCGTGATTGAAGCATGCAACGGCACCGACGAACGCCTCATCTACGAAAGTGCTGACCTGATTTATCACCTCATCGTGTTGCTCACCTCGAAGGGTTACCGCATCGAGGACCTGGCACGCGAGTTGAAAGAACGTCATAGCTCAACCTGGAAAAGACATTAAACCGTTATGAATGAACCGCTAATCCGATACCAAAACGTCAGTATCCGCCAACAAGGGTTGGAAATCTTAGAAGATGTCAACCTTACTCTGAATAAAGGAGAATTCATTTACTTCATCGGCAAAGTAGGCTCTGGCAAGACCTCTTTGCTAAAGACCCTTTACGGAGAATTGGAGATACATGCCGGCGAAGCCGCAATCATGGGATACAACCTGATGACTATCAAGCAGAAGCATATCCCTGAACTTCGTCGACGCCTAGGAATTGTTTTCCAAGACTTCCAGCTCCTGACCGACCGCACCATTCACGCCAACCTCGAATTCGTGCTTCGGGCCACCGGCTGGAAAGATAAATTGGAAATCCACACCCGCATCGAAGAGGTTTTGGAGCAAGTAGGCATGAGCGGAAAGGGCTATAAGATGCCAAACGAACTTTCGGGAGGCGAACAACAACGTATCGTGATAGCAAGAGCCATTCTCAACAAGCCCGAGCTGATACTAGCAGACGAGCCAACGGGAAATCTTGACGTAGAAACCGGACGAAGAATTGTAGAACTGCTTCAATCCATTTGCCAATCAGGCTCTACCGTCATCATGACCACCCACAACCTGAATCTCCTGACGGAGTATCCGGGCAAAGTCTACAAATTCGAGAATCACCATATACAGGAAGAATCCTCGCAAACAGACCAAATTTCGGCTCAACCCGCTGAATAATTGCTAGCTTCTTTGTATATTTGCAAACAATTTATTTAAAAACAATCAAATCAGAATAGGTAAGATGAAAGTTTTAAAGTTTGGAGGAACTTCCGTTGGCTCACCCGAGCGTATGAAGGGAGTTTCCCAATTAATCAATGACGGAGATAAAAAGATTGTAGTTCTTTCAGCCATGTCAGGCACCACCAACTCTTTGGTAGAAATCTCGGATTATCTATATAAGAAGAATCCGGAAGGTGCCAACGAAATCATCAATAAGTTGGAAAGAAAGTACAAGCAACATGTCAATGAACTTTATACCACCGACGAATACAAGCAAAAGACATTGGCCTTCATCAAGGACATATTCAATGGCATCCGCTCTTTCACCAAGGACATCTTCACATTGTTCGAAGAAAAAGTCATCCTTTCGCAAGGTGAACTACTCTCTACCAATATGGTAACCAATTACCTGTTGGAGCAAGGCGTTAATGTGACATTGCTTCCTGCACTCGAGTTCATGCGTACCGACAAGAACGGAGAACCCGACCCTGCATACATCAAGAACAAATTGGCCGCCCAACTGGAGCTTCATCCGGACGCAGACATCTATATTACCCAAGGTTTCATCTGTCGTAATGCTTACGGTGAAGTAGACAACTTGGAACGAGGCGGTAGCGACTATAGTGCATCCTTGATTGGAGCAGCCGTAGGTGCTTCTGAAATCCAGATCTGGACAGACATCGATGGCATGCACGACAATGACCCACGTATTGTGGACAAGACTTCGCCGGTGCGTCAGTTGCACTTCGAAGAAGCAGCCGAGTTGGCTTACTTTGGTGCAAAGATTCTTCACCCTACTTGCATCCAGCCGGCCAAGTTTGCCAACATCCCCGTTCGCTTGCTCAACACCATGGAGCCTACCGCACCGGGTACATTGATTTCGAACGATACAGAAACCGGCAAGATCAAGGCCGTAGCTGCTAAGGACAACATTACCGCCATCCAAATCAAGTCGGGCCGAATGTTGTTGGCTTACGGTTTCTTGCGTAAGGTCTTCGAAATTTTCGAAAGCTACCAGACATCCATCGACATGATTTGTACCTCCGAAGTCGGTGTATCTGTATCTATCGATAACACCAAGCATTTGAACGAAATCCTCAACGACTTGAAGAAATACGGTACTGTAACCGTCGACCACGACATGTGCATCATCTGCGTAGTAGGCGACTTGCGTTGGGAAAACGTTGGCTTCGAAGCCAAGGCACTCGATGCTATGCGTGAAATTCCTGTGCGTATGATTTCGTTCGGTGGTAGCGACTACAACATCTCTTTCTTGGTAAGCAAGGACGACAAGAAGCGTGCTTTGCAATCGTTGAGTAATCACTTGTTCAATCATTAATGATTTTACATAAAGTGGGTGTGTCATAATACGGAATTGCAAATCGAAATGTCGTGTCATCCAGAACGAAGTGAAGAATCTGTATACGTAAAGTAAATGTTTCCAGATTCTTCGCGATGCTCAGAATGACACATTGATAGAAAAATACTATTTTGACACCCCACAAGCTATATTAAAATATATGATTAAAGGAACATTTCCCATCGATAAATTCAGAGAACTCGAAACACCGTTCTATTATTACGATGTAAAGGTGCTTCGCGATACACTCGCCACCATCAATAAGGAAGCAGGCAAATACGATAACTTCCACGTGCATTATGCCGTGAAAGCCAATGCGAATCCAAAGGTATTGAGCATCATCCGCGAAAGCGGACTGGGTGCCGATTGCGTAAGCGGAGGCGAAGTACGTGCTGCCGTAAAGGCCGGTTTCCCAAGCAACAAGATTGTGTACGCCGGTGTAGGAAAGACCGACAAGGAAATCAACTACTCCCTCGACCACGACATCTTTTGCTTCAATGTAGAGTCCGTACCCGAACTTGAAATCATCAACGAGTTGGCCGAGGCAAAGGGAAAAGTTGCTCAAGTGGCTTTCCGTATCAATCCAAATGTGGGTGCCCATACTCATGCCAACATCACTACCGGCTTGGCCGAAAACAAGTTCGGCATTAGCATGGAAGACATGGATACCGTCATCGAAATGACTCAGCAGATGAAGCATGTAAAGTTCATCGGCCTACACTTCCACATCGGTTCGCAAATATTAGAAATGGACGACTTTGTAGCACTCTGCAACCGCGTAAACGAGCTTCAGGACAAGTTAGCCAAGCATCACATCATTTGCGAGCACATTAATGTAGGAGGCGGATTGGGCATTGACTATCATCATCCCAACCATTTGCCGATACCTAATTTTGCCGATTACTTTGCCACCTACCACAAGTTCTTGAAACTTCAGCCGGGACAATCCCTGCACTTCGAATTAGGACGTGCCGTAGTAGGACAATGCGGAAGCCTCATCAGCAAGGTGACTTACGTAAAACAAGGTTCGAACAAGCAGTTTGCCATCCTCGATGCCGGCATGACCGATTTGATTCGTCCGGCTCTCTACCAAGCCTATCATCGCATCGAGAACCTCACTTCGGACGAACCGGAAGAAACCTACGATGTAGTAGGACCCATTTGCGAATCGAGCGACGTGTTCCTGAAAGCAGTTGACTTGAACAAGGCTCATCGGGGTGATTTGTTTGCACTCCGTTCGGCTGGAGCGTATGGCGAAATCATGGCATCCGGATATAATTGCCGTGAATTGCCGAAAGGATACACTTCGGATGAATTAGTATAAAGAACCGAATTGGATATTATTGAATGGAACCTACTACTATCCTTTTGGCCTCGGCCAGCACCCTGTTTTTCATACAATCCTGCTACTATTTGGGATTGTACCGGAACTTGTACCTTCATAGCAAGAAAAGCAAGAAGGAGGCGGATACTCCTCCTCTTTCGGTGATTCTTGTAGCAAAGGATGCGGCATCAGACTTGCAGAAGAACCTGCCTGCCATTCTGGAACAAGACTATCCCGACTATGAAGTTATCGTGATTTACGACCAGTCGTCCGACGATGATTGCGAGGAGGTATTGAAGTTGCTTCAAGAAAAATATCCGCATCTGCATCATAGCTTCATCCCCGATTCGGCCCGATATATCAGCCACAAGAAACTGGGAATTACGATGGGTATCAAAGCAAGCCGACACGATTGGCTGGTATTTACAGAGCCTAATTGCCGTCCTATAAGCAACCAATGGTTGCGAAAGATAGCAAGAAACTTCACTCCACATACAGACATTGTTTTGGGATATAGCAATTACGAAAAGACAACAGGGTGGCTTAATCGAAAGATGACTTTCGATACCTTGCTGAACGCTATGCGTTGGTTGGGAAGAGCCATTGACGGATATCCATACACCGGATGCGGACGTAACCTGGCCTATCGAAAATCCTTGTATTACCAACAAAAAGGATTTACCTCCCACCTAAATCTTCAACGAGGTGAGGACGACTTGTTCGTCAACCAGACAGCGAATGAGAAAAACACTTGCGTAGAGGTAAGTCCAGAAAGCATCATGCGTATCACTGCACCTCATTACAAGAAAGATTGGTGTGAAGACAAGTTGAGCTATACCATGACAAGCCGTTTATACAAAGGATTATCACGTTACTTGATGGGATTTGAGACTTGTACACGCTTATTTTTCCATGTCACCATCTTCCTTTGTATCGTATATGGTGTAATTGTCCAGTCATGGCTTACCGTGGGATGTGGCATCTTGTTAGGTCTACTTCGATTCATCCTGCAAATCGTAGTTTTTCGAAAAACCTCCTTGGCCTTGAACGAACGCAAGTTCTACTCTACCCTTCTGTTGTTCGACTGGATGCAACCCTATTGGAACCTCCGCTTCAAGCTTTCGCAACGTTTCAGAAGAAAGGACGAATTTATGCGGAAATAGGTTTTTCTTCCATAAACCAATGTTAGTGTTTTTTCGTTAAACTTATAAAACACTAAACATTTACCAATTATGGAAGAAAAATTCTTAACCCACGAAAATGGCTCTCCCGTAGTCGACAACACAAATTCACTGACGGCAGGTGCCAGAGGCCCAATCTTATTGGAAGATACCTGGCTGATTGAGAAATTGGCCCATTTCGATCGGGAAGTCATCCCCGAACGACGAATGCATGCAAAGGGAAGCGGAGCCTTTGGATGTTTTACCGTAACGCATGATGTTACCCAATACACTTGTGCCAAGCTTTTCTCCGAAGTAGGCAAGCAGACAGAAGTATTCGTCCGATTTTCCACCGTAGCCGGCGAACGGGGTGCAGCCGATGCCGAACGGGATATTCGGGGATTCGCCATCAAGTTCTATACAGAAGAAGGGAATTGGGATTTAGTAGGCAACAACACCCCTGTGTTCTTTATCCGAGACCCGCTTCAGTTCCCCGACTTGAACCATGCTGTAAAACGTGACCCGCAAACCAACCTCCGTTCTCCACAAACCAACTGGGACTTCTGGACCATGCTTCCCGAAGCACTCCACCTGGTAACCATCGTCATGTCCGACCGGGGTATCCCAGCTTCTTACCGCCACATGCATGGTTTCGGTTCGCATACTTATAGCCTCGTCAATGCAAAAGGAAAACGGGTTTGGGTAAAGTTCCATTTCCGGACACAACAAGGTATCAAGAACCTGACCAACGAAGAAGCAGCTACACTCATCGCCAAAGACCGTGAAAGCCACCAACGGGATTTGTTCGAGTCCATAGCCAACGGAGATTTCCCACGATGGACACTCTATTTCCAAATCATGACGGAAGAACAAGCTGCCCATTACAAGGAAAATCCTTTCGACATCACGAAAGTGTGGCCACACAAAGAATTTCCATTAATGGAAGTAGGGGTACTCGAACTTAACCATAATCCGGAAAACTATTTTGCCGATGTAGAGCAAGCAGCCTTTAACCCGACTCATCTTGTACCGGGTATCGGACTTTCGCCCGACAAGCTACTTCAGGGGCGTTTATTCTCATACGGCGATGCCCAACGGTATCGACTGGGAGTCAATCACGACCAAATTCCGGTAAACCGCCCCCGATGCCCCATGCACAGTTATCACCGCGACGGACAGATGCGGGTAAACGACAATGCAGGAGCTACCAAAGGCTATTCACCCAACAGCATAGGCGAATGGCAAACTCGCCGAACTCCGCATGCATATTCCTCCGTAGAAGGTATTTCCATGCGGCACAACCCTTACGAAGACCGTACAGACGATTGTTTCTACCAACCTGGTAATCTTTATCGATTACTGACCGAAAACAAACGTCGCCTGTTGATTGAAAACACGGCAAACGACATGAAGCCCGTGACCTACAACATCAAATATCGGCATGCAGCCCATTGCTACCTGGCCGATGAAGAGTATGGCATCCGACTGGCGGAAGCCATGCATCTGGATTTGGTTTGGGTCAAACATCTGGCTTCTCTAAGCGAAGCTGAAAGGTTACGGATTACCGCATCATAATTCAAGGAGAAAAAGAGGCTTTTGCCTCTTTTTCTTTTTATCTTTGCGGTATGAACACCACACTCCTTATCCATACCAGCCAAGTCCTCGCATTCGATGATTTCCTTTCGTACATGGAAATACCGAATCTGACACTCGATTTCATCAGCGAGCTACCGGACAGCGTACACTGGTATTTTCATCGGGAAGGGACTTCGACCACCCTCTTTGCACTGAACTACAACCTGCACGATACTTATGAAATCAGCATTGACCACCTGGCTGCTTACGACGATTTGAAGTTCTTTCCATACCTGGCCGATTCCTTGAATCGTTTCTTGAATGGAAGGATGGATGTAGAAGCCATCTACGAGGAATTCAACGAAGAATGGATCCAAGAAACAATTGCTGAAGAAATAGCATGTCTGAAGGGAACCCTAAGCATTCTTCCACAATACTTTTTGGCACAACCCATTGATGACCTCAGTTATGTATCCCTGGACGTGCTGGCCGATTTTGGAGTAAACCTACACTCCTCTACCCCACGCATTTACGGATACATCCAATACTTGATGCGAAACCATCTGTTGCCTTCCCTGACCGATTGGGACGAAATGGATACATCCGGCCAGGAAGAAGAGGTGGAAGTGGACATTCCTCAACACGAAGCCATCGGGCGGGTAAAATCCTGGCAACTGGATGGCTCGGAAACCTACGAAACTTACTCGAAGGAAGATGTAGACCACCTTCTTTCTCTGGCCGAAGCATACCGGCAAGGAAAGGCATTGCACGGAGTTGTGTTGAACGACATTGGTACCCTCCATCAGGAAGGAATCGGTATTCCCATCGATGGCGAAGCTGCTATCTATTGGTTTACAGAAGCCTATAAGGCCGGCGATTCCCTCTATGCCCCTACCAACCTAGGCGATTTGTACCGAAAAGGATGCGGAACCGTTCGTCCCAATTTACCTATGGCCTTCAAGGCTTATAGCCAATCCATTGACCCGTATGCCCATTATCGCATCGGACAAGCCTACGAAGAAGGCTGGATTGGCGGGCCACAAGCTGCCCTGGCCATGCAATGGTATCGCAAAGCAGCCGAAGAAGGACACCACCTAGCCATCAAACGATTGCAAGTAAACCTTTAAAACCAAAGATATGAAGAAAACAATTCTGACCTGCCTGATTACCCTGTTTACGCTAAGCCTCATGGCTCAAAAGACCGAATTTCCACGAATGTATGCCCACAGAGGATGCTGGACCATGAATCCTGAGAAGGAATTCGTGGTGCCAGAAAACAGCATTGCTGCCGTAGCCATGGCCAAACGAATGGGATACGAAGGAATAGAATGCGATGTGCATTACACCAAGGATAAAGTTATGGTCATCCTTCACGATGCGACCCTTAACCGTACCATGAGGAACGCCAAAGATTACAGTCCTATTGAAAAAAACATCAAGTTGGCCGACCTTACCTTCGAAGAATTAAGGAAGAATTATGTACTGGCCTCTGCCGACCCTGCTTTGCGTACTCCCCTCCCTACATTGAAAGAACTGCTTACCGAATGCAAGAAACAAGGCATCGTACCGATGTTGCATAGCGACTTGGCCGAGTCTTACCAGATGGCACAAGAGATGTTCGGCAACAATTGGATTTGCTTCACTGGAAAAGAAGATGAAATCATGAACGTCAGAAAAGATTCTGATTGTATGGTGCTTCTTGCCATCAACGAAGGTACAGCCGACGAAAACATCGAGCGTCTGAAACGCATCGGCGGACATTGTGGCGTGTCTACCATGAATTACGGGTTGCTGACCAAAGACTTCTGTCAAGCCTTGACCCAAAAGGGGTACGAGGTACAAGCCTCCATCTTCCCCGTTTCTAAAGAAATGACGGGTCAATCGAACGGCATCACTTACCAACTGACCGACTACTCGTTCATGCCTGTCAAGGGAATGAAACCAAGCCATACCGTCAATCTGAAAAAGAGAGCGGAACTTCCTTCCGAAACCATCGGATGTGGAGCCTTCGTTCTCGAACTGAAGGTTCAAGGAAAAGCTAATCTAATTATCGACCAAAAGCACACCTACCCGATTGAATCGGATGGCAAAGAAACCCTGTTCATCGGTCATCGATTCTTCAATCGTGCCATGCCAGACATCCGTTTGGAAGGTGGAAAGGCCAAGAAGATGGAAGTCAAAATTTGGGATTTGTAAGCCAGCTCCTACCGATTATTCCTACTTCTTGGGAGCAGGAATAATCCATACTTCGCAATATCCGCCCGAAGCATTTTCCTTGATGGTAAAGAATGGTTTTCCTTGAATCACATCCACTCCATTGCGATGGACGTGCCCCGTGAAGGTCGCCATCAGGTTCGACGAAGAAACCACCGCATCATAGAAGGCAAATGTTTCGGGCTTATGTCCTTCAGCAGCCCACCGGTTACGTCTTTCCAACTCAAAACTGGTATCATGGGCAGCATTCCAATCGGGATGACCGACCCCAAACCCGACCTCTCTGCCGGGAGCATATACGGGGATATGCATCATCAGCAACATCGGCTTGCCTTGACTATCTTCCTGGCGGAAGAAGTCCAATTGTTCAGGAAGAATCTCGTAAACGGAGTCGTCGATAAAAAGCAACTTCACCCCTTTCACGTCCACACTATACATCAACGGATTATGCGGACCTACCAAAGGCATCAAACGTTTCTTGGCCCAGGTATCACGCAATTCGATAGACGAGCCTTCCATACCTTCGTAGTGCCAATCATGATTTCCTGCTATATAATAATAAGGTATCCCTATCGAATCCAGCTTCCCCTTTGCCCACTCTACCGCATACTCCGATGGATAACTGACAATATCACCCAACAAAGCTATGGCATCTACCTTCTTTTCCTTGGCCATGCCCAACACATGCAGAAAAGATTTCTCAGGATTGGTAGCCTCGAGTGTCTGAAAATGACGAGTAGCATGATAGGCCCCCGCCATACGCTTGCTATGGGTGCGGAAAGGTTCTTCGCGGTCATCGCTCATCCACAGGTGGGTATCTGCAACGAGCATCAGATGGACAGTATCCTCCACTTCAGGCGAAAAGATTTTCACCATAGGGGCATTGTATGAATAAGTTACAGAAGAGGTCGATTGATTCTCGGTCTTAGGAGCACAAGAGAACAAATAAAACGAGAGACATAAAGCCGCCAACGAGTATAGTGTTTTTCCAGCCATATCAAAAGAAAGTTTAAGTTCAAGATTATATCACAAAAATAGCCAAACTTAACCTCAGAAAAAAACATCAAGGCATTTTTTTTAAACGCCTTGGCATTTGAGACAAAACGCCTTGGCGTTTTACTTGAAACATCAAGGCGTTTTATCCAAAGAGGCTTTTTGTCTTTTCCAAAGCTGGTAGCTGTTGATGATGTTCTGCCACAACACATAACTTCCCGGAGCAATGGTTGCCAACGGATGCAGATAGGCGGATGCCATCCAGATGGCAAGGACGGTATTCTTCTGCCCTAGAGCTTGTCCCGCACTGATACGGTCCCGGTACATGCTCCCGATGCGTTTGCCCAAAGCAAACTGAAAGATGCAGGCCATCAGCCCTCCCAAAGCAACGAGCCATGCCGAGAAATCACTATTGAACAACGAACGAGCCGTCTGTCCCATCACGAGTGCCAACGCAAAAGCCCAGATGTAAAAAGCCATTCCACTACATGAAGTCAGCCATTGGTGTACTCCTTTCAGATAATGTTTCAAGAACTGAGCCAGCAGGAAGGGGGCCAACAACAGCGGAAAGACCTTGCTAAGAATCTTCAGGAAAGCTACCCAAAAAGTCAACCCTTCGTGAGGCTCGACCAACGGAAACACCAGAGGCACCCAAACGGCCCCCAACAGATTGGACAACAAGGTATAGGTGGTCAGTGTAGCTGCATTGCCTCCCAACTTACCCGTGATAACCGCAGCTGCGGTAGCCGTAGGACAAATGAGGCAGACCATCGCTCCTTCCCAAAAACCTTTTCCCAGCTCATCCATCGGAACAAGCAGTAGCAACCCTACCACCAAGGCACACGAAAAGCCTTGAATCATCAATAGCCAGGCATGCCAACGTTTAGGCTTCAACTCCTTGATATCTATTTTACAAAATGTGAGCAGAAGCTGGGCAAAGATAAGCCAGGGCATTATGAACGACACGAACTCATGAATGTAGGGTTTGGCCGGTGCCAGAAATGTCCACTTGGCGAACACGAGGTATGCCAAGGTACCAACAAGCATAGCAATGGGCAAAGTCCAGTTCTTCAGGAATTTCAGCATAAATCTTAAAGTTATTCAAATCGTATCGACTTGGCCGGATGGATACGTGTAATGAGATACGAAGGCCCCACCAGCATCAGCACCGAAACCAGCAATGTACACACGTTGAGCAACACCCACCACCACAAGTTAAACTCCACCGGCACGCTATCCACATAATAGGTAACAGGATCGAGTTTGAACAAGTGGAAGCTTGATTGTACCCACACAAACAACAATCCGAAGATGTTTCCCCACAACATTCCCCTTCCAATCAAGAAGACCGAGAAACTTAGAAAAACCTTCCGAATAGACCAATTGTCGGCACCTAAGGCCTTGAGAACTCCAATCATGTTGGTACGCTCCAAGATGATGATGAGCAAGCCCGAAATCATGGTAAATCCGGCTACACCCGTCATCAGTATCAGAATCACCCACACGTTCAAATCCAGCAAATCGAGCCAGGCAAATATCTGCGGATTGGATTCTTCCACGGTCTGTGTGTAATATTTATGTCCATACCGGTCAGTCTGCATATCCACCCGCGAGCGAATGTCTTCCTTGATGTCTTCCAGACGTTCGTAATCGGTCACTTCCAGTTCCACCCCGCTCACCTGACCCGAGGCCCAGCTGTTCAGCCGATTCACCGTATACAGGTCGGTCAGCAGAAACAAGTCGTCGTACATCGAAAAGTTGGTCTGATAAATGCCGGCTATCTGCAAGCGACGGGCACGCACCTTGTCCCCATCCACATAATAAGTATACAACTTATCGCCCAACTTCAGCCTCAACTTGTTGGCAATCGTCCGCGAGACCAAGGTGAAATTGGTCGATGCTGTATCCGTAAAATGGGGGATTTCGCCTTCCAGCAGATGTTTCTTGATAAAAGTCCAGTCGTATTCTTCGGCCACTCCTTTCAGCACCATGCCCAGGAAGTTGTCATCCGTCATAATCATACCCGCCTTGGTGGAATATCGCTGGATATGCTTCACGCCATCCACGGCACAAAGCACCTGTACCAGACTATCTTCCACCACAATAGGCTCGGTCTCATACGATTTCTGGATATCAAAGTTGGTAATGGAAATGTCCGCCCCTAAGCCAACAACCTTATCACGCACTTCATGCTTGAAGCCAATCACGACAGATACAGCTACAATCATCACCGCCAATCCGACGGCAATGCCCCACATGGCAATGCGGATAGCAGGCTTGGACACCTTTCCACCTTCATTGCTCCGATAAATTCGCTTGGCAATAAAGAGCTTCCAATTCATCATATCATTCCTCTACCCTACCCGGATAAGCTTCCAGGGCTTTCCGAAGCACAAACAAAGCACGTACCAAATCTTCCTTCTTCAAGACATAGGCAATACGGACTTCGTTTTTACCTGCACCCGGAGTGGTATAGAAACCCGTAGCAGGGGCCATCATGATGGTCTCGCCTTCGTAATCGAAATCAGACAAGCACCATGCACAGAACTTTTCGCAATCGTCTACCGGCAGTTTGGCTACGGTATAGAAAGCCCCCATCGGGATGGGTGAATACACACCGGGGATTCGATTCAAGCCATCAATCAGACATTTTCTTCGTTCTACATACTCGTCGTAGGTATCACGGGCATATTCCTCGGGAGCATCCAAAGAAGCTTCTGCGGCAATCTGCCCAATCAACGGAGGACTCAAACGGGCTTGACAGAACTTCATCACCGCATCGCGTACTTCCTTATTCTTCGTAATCAAGGCTCCGATACGGATACCACATTCCGAATAACGCTTCGATACAGAGTCGATTAACACCACATTCTGTTCGATACCTTCGAGATGACAAGCCGAGATATAAGGCGAACCGGTATAAATGTACTCACGATACACTTCGTCGGAGAAAAGATACAAGTCGTACTTCTTCACCATGTCGCGAATCTGGTTCATTTCACGGCGAGTATACAGATATCCCGTCGGGTTATTGGGGTTGCAAATCAAGATGGCCTTGGTGCGTTCGTTTATCAACTCCTCGAACTTTTCCACTTTCGGGAGCGAGAAACCTTCTTCGATGGTCGTCGTTACTGTACGGATGACCGCACCGGCCGAGATGGCAAAGGCCATATAGTTGGCATAAGCAGGTTCGGGGACAATGATTTCATCTCCCGGATTCAAGCAGCTGAGGAAAGCGAAAAGAACGGCTTCCGAGCCACCGGTTGTAATAATGATATCGTCCGCATTCAAGTTGATATCGTACTTCTTATAGTATCCCACCAACTTTTCCCGATAGCTTTGATAGCCTTGCGAAGGACTATACTCCAACACCGTACGGTCAATGTTACGGATGGCATCCAATGCCGCCTGTGGAGTGGGCAAGTCGGGCTGACCGATATTCAAATGATACACATGAATTCCTCTTTGCTTGGCAGCATCGGCAAGCGGAGCCAGTTTTCGGATAGGCGAGGCTGGCATTTCATTTCCTCGAATAGATATAGTAGGCATAATTAATCACTCTTTATATAATGTGCAAATATAAAAAATTTCTGCGACTTACAAGCAAGAAAAGGTTGAAAAGGGTTGACAGAGAATCATTATATTCTTCCGGTTCCGATTATTCTCCCTAAAAAGCCAAAACGAGGACAGAAATAAAACCAGAAATTGAATTATTGAATAAAATCTTTCTATTTTTGTCTGAGTTTCCCATCCATTCAGAGGAAACAAGCTATTGATGACTTTATAATACACGATATTATGACACACATTTTCAAAATTTCAGTTTTTTTGCTGGCCTTCACATCAGTCATGACCGGTTGCACTCCCAAGGAAAAGCGACTGGCAGGAAACCCCATCTTTCCCGGGAAATATGCAGACCCAGAAGGAGTAATCTGGGATGGTAAATATTGGATATTTCCAACCGCTTCCCTCCCATTCAAGCAACAAACTTACCTGGATGCCTTTTCATCACCCGACTTGGTCAACTGGACGAAACACGAACGCATCATCGACAACCAGGAAGTGAAATGGCTATGGCAAGCCATGTGGGCACCCGCCATCATCCGCAAGGACAATGCGTACTATCTTTTCTTCGGTGGAAACGACATGCACGAAAAGGGTGAAGGCGGTATCGGTGTAGCTAAATCGGACAAGCCGGAAGGTCCTTACAAGGACATCTTGGGCAAGCCATTGATTGACGAGGTCGTCAACGGGGCCCAACCAATCGACCAGTTTGTTTTCCAGGACAAGGATGGCACCTATTACATGTATTACGGAGGTTGGAGACATTGCAACGTGTGCAAGCTAAACGATAGCTTCACCGGTTTCATCCCATTCGAAGATGGAGAGATTTTCAAGGAAATAACTCCTGAGAACTATGTAGAAGGTCCGTTTATGTTCATGAAAGATGGTAAATACTACTTCATGTGGTCCGAAGGCGGATGGACAGGGCCAGATTATTGCGTGGCTTATGCCATTGCCGACAACCCACTCGGCCCATTCAAGCGTATCGGCAAAATCCTTCAGCAGGATCCGAACATCGGTACCGGAGCCGGTCATCACTCGGTTATCCACGAACAAAAGTCAGACAAATGGTACATCATCTACCATCGTCACCCATTGGGTAGCACCGACGGAAACGACCGCGAAGTGTGCATCGACGAAATGCATTTCGACGAGAACGGCCTCATCCTTCCTGTCAAGATGACTTTCGAAGGTATCGAAGCCAATCCGCTCAATTAAAGGAATACGTAAAAAGTAGAGAGAGTTTTTGGGGCAAAGGTGAAGCATAAAAAATAAAATGCTATCTTTGCCCCACTAATTTTAAAAAAGAACAATTATGATGCACACGTGGTTTGAATGCAAAATTCGATACGAGAAGACCATGGAAAATGGTATGAACAAGAAAGTAACCGAACCTTACTTGGTTGATGCACTTAGCTTTACCGAAGCCGAAGCACGCATCATCGAGGAGATGACACCTTACATCAGCGGAGAATTTACCGTAAGCGATATCAAGCGTGCCAACTATAGCGAACTATTCTTTGCCGAAGACACCTCGGCCGACCGCTGGTTCAAATGCAAGCTTACTTTCATTACATTAGATGAAAAGAGTGGAGCCGAGAAGAAGACTTCTACCAATGTTCTTGTACAGGCATCCGATTTACGCGATGCCGTAAAGAAATTAGACGAAGGCATGAAGGGAAGTATGGCAGACTATATCATTTCGTCTATGGCCGAAACTCCGATTATGGATGTATATCCTTATCAAGCCGAGCCAGATGTAAAGCCTGAGTTCCCTGAAGCATAATCATTATACAAACATCTGTCCACCACAGATTACACAGATACACACAGATTCGTCCTTTTACCATCCGGATGAAATCAATTCCAATCTGTGAGAATCCGTGTAATCCGTGGTGAAAAACATCCATCCGAATGAGCCACATACAAGAAGAAATCAAATCCATCCAGGAAAGACTGCCCGAACACGTCCGACTGGTTGCTGTATCCAAGTTTCACCCCATCGAAGCATTAGAAGAAGCCTATGCGGCCGGCCAACGCGTTTTTGGAGAAAGCAAGGTACAGGAAATGACCACCAAGTACGAAGCCTTGCCAAAGGACATTGAATGGCATTTCATCGGGCACCTACAGACCAACAAAATCAAGTACATGGCCCCATACGTGGCGTTGATTCATGGAGTAGACTCATTCAAACTTTTAAAAGAAATAAACAAACAAGCCATCAAGGCCGAACGTACCATTCCCTGCCTTCTTCAGATTCACATCGCCCAGGAAGAGAGTAAGTTCGGTTTCAGTTTCGACGAATGTCGTCAGATGTTGGAAGAAGGATGTTGGAAAGAACTGACCCACATCTCCATCGCCGGACTGATGGGCATGGCTACCAATACCGACGATGAGAACATCATCCAGCAGGAATTCCATTCGTTGGGAGCCTTTTTCCAGGAAATAAAAGACAGCTATTTCTCCAACCAACCAGCCTTCAAGGAAATCTCCATGGGCATGTCCGACGACTACCCGATAGCCATTGCCGAGGGAAGTACACTCGTGCGGATTGGCAGTAAAATATTCGGCCAACGGAACTATTAATTGTCTTACAAACTATTTTTTCTGTTATTAATTTGCAGGCTAATAATAAAAGCTTATATTTGCACATAATATAAAACATTATGCAATCTGCTAATCTAATATTTATGGAAAAGAGTTTTAATGCTTTATTGGAACAAAGCATAAAAAAGAATTGGGATTTAGATGCTTTGACAGATTATAAAGGCGTAACACTACAATATAAAGATGTCGCCCGCAAGATTGAAAAGTTACATATCATCTTCGAACAAAGCGGCATCCAGAAAGGAGACAAGATAGCCCTTTGCGGAAGAAACAGTTCACATTGGGGAGTCGCTTTCCTGGCTACCGTCACCTACGGAGCAGTCGCCGTTCCTATTCTCCACGAATTCAAAGCTGATAACGTTCATAACATAGTAAACCATTCCGAAGCCAAATTATTGTTCGTAGGCGATGTCGTTTGGGAAAACTTGAACGAAAATGCCATGCCTAACCTGGAAGGTATCATTCTGATTAACGATTACAGCCTGTTGATTTCACGTTCCGAAAAGCTGACTTACGCTCGCGAACACCTCAACGAAATGTTCGGCAAGAAATACCCGAAGAACTTCCGAATCAAGCATATCAGCTATCACAAGGACAGTCCCGATGAATTAGCCATATTGAACTACACCTCGGGTACAACCAGCTTCTCAAAAGGGGTTATGCTACCTTACCGCTCCATCTGGTCGAACATCCGCTTTGCATTGGATGCATTGCCACTCAAGCCGGGCAACAAGCTCGTTTCTATGCTGCCGATGGCCCACATGTATGGTCTGGCATTCGAATTCATCTATACTTTCTGCTTCGGTTGCCACATTTATTTCCTAACTCGCATGCCGAGTCCGAAGATTATCCTGCAAGCCTTTGCCGACGTGAAACCGGAATTGGTTATTGCCGTACCGCTTATCATCGAAAAGATTATCAAGAAAAATGTACTTCCTAAGTTGGAGACTCCAACTATGAAACTTTTGCTGAAGGTGCCTATCGTCAGTGACAAGATCAAGGCTACCGTACGCGAACAAATCATGAACGCCTTTGGCGGAAACTTCTACGAAATCGTGGTGGGGGGTGCTGCCTTCAATCAGGACATCGAAAAATTCATGCGAAGTATCAACTTCCCGTATACCGTTGGTTATGGTATGACCGAATGCGGTCCGTTGCTCTGCTACGAAGACTGGAAGACATTCAAGCCGGCTTCTTGCGGTAAGCCGGTTCACCGCATGGAAATCAAGGTATTAAGTCCTGACCCGGCCAACATTGTAGGCGAAATTGTCTGCCGTGGCGACAACATCATGCTAGGATACTACAAGAATCCGGAAGCCACCGCCGAAACCATCGACAAGGACGGTTGGTTGCATACCGGCGACTTGGGCGTGATGGATGCAGAAGGAAACGTAACCATCCGTGGACGTAGCAAGAACATGCTCCTGGGACCATCCGGACAAAACATCTACCCGGAAGAAATCGAAGACAAGTTGAACAACATGCCATACGTTTCCGAAAGTATCATCATCCAGCAAGCCGATGGTAAACTGGCTGCCCTCATCTATCCGGACTTTGACGATGCCTTTGCTCATGGCATGAATGAAAAGGCGGTCGAAGAAGCCATGGAAGCCAATCGCGTGGCCTTGAATGCTGAACTTCCGGCCTACGAACAGATAGCTCGAATCAAGATTTATCACGAAGAATTCGAAAAGACTCCAAAGAAGAGTATCAAGCGATTCCTCTACCAGGAAGTCAGATAAACAAGGTTTCTCCAAAGGAGGTAAGCTAAAGTGTATCCCCAATATCAGTGGGTGTGTCATAAGATAGAATTTCTATTATGATACACCCATTTTATTTATGAAACGGCATCCCTTTTCTTCCGATTTCTTGATAAATTTTATGAGCGTACCGTTTTTTTACTTATTTTTGGAACCAATAATTAAAATTCAAGAATATGAAAATAAACTACATTTTTGTAATGGCGGCATTCTTCCTCTCCAACATCGGAAATGCCCAAACCATTTATGAGAAAGATCCCGAAAGTTGCACCAGCATCATGGTCGGGAAAAAAGCAACAACCGACGGTTCAGTCATCACCAGCCACACTTGCGACAGCTGGTATCGTACCTGGGTGGACATGGTACCTGCCCAAAAGTATGACAAGGACACCACCATGCTCATTTACGACGGACGTATGCATACCGAGTTCGTAACCGACCAGACCAAGGTGACCGTCAAGGGTGAAATTCCTCAAGTTCGCCAAACTTACACCTTCATGGATACCTCCTACCCTTGCATGAACGAAAAGCAGTTGGGTATCGGCGAAACCACCATCACCGGCAAGCGTGAACTTAGAAACCCTAACGGGATGTTTATGATTGAAGAATTGCAGAGAGTGGCTCTCCAGCGATGCACCACCGCTCGCGAAGCCATCCTGTTGATGGGCGAACTCATCAAGAAGTACGGCTATGCCGATAGCGGCGAATGCCTCACCATTGCCGACCCGAACGAAGTATGGCACTTCGAAGTGTTTGGCGAAGGTAAGGACAAGATTGGTGGTGTGTGGGCAGCAGTCCGCATCCCCGACGACCACGTAGGCGTATCGGCCAACATTCCTCGTATCAGCACCTTGAACTTGAAGGACAAGGACAACTACATGGCTTCTGAAAATGTGTTCGAAGTAGCCAAGCGATTAAAGCTCTGGGATGGCAAGGAACCGTTCAAGTGGTGGAAGGCGTTCGGCAACAAGAAAGCGTTCAGCGTTCGCGAATTCTTCATCCTCGACCAATTGGCTCCATCGTTGAAGCTCGACTACGAAGCCGAAGAAATACCTCTCACCGTGAAGCCTGAAAAGCAAGTAGCCGTTACCGATGTCATGGCTTTGCTCCGCCAGACTTACGAAGGCACCAAGTGGGACATCACCAAGAACCTGAAGGTAGCCGTCAAGGAAAGAGGCAGCGAAAAGGTAGACACCATCATCAGCCCGAAGGCTAACCCATGGATGCGTCCGGACGAAATCAAGATGCTGCAAGGCATCCAGGCCGATGCCGTGACACAAGTACGTAACATTGCCGTTCCACAATGTGCTTATTCTACCGTTATCCAACTCCGTAGCTGGTTGCCCGATGCGGTAGGTGGTGTAGTATGGTTCTCACTCGACAACCCGGGACAGAGCCCACGCGTACCTGTATTCTGCGGAATCAAGGACTTCCCCGAACTGTTCAAGATTTGTGGTAACCACCGTTATCGCGACGATGCCGCCTTGTGGCACTACCGCGAAGCCAACAAGCTGGCAGCTGTGAAGTGGGGCACTTTCCGCAAGACCATGGAAAAGAACATCATGCACTTTGAAGAAAAAGGCCAACGCGAACTTCCGTTCGTCGAAGCACAATACAAGCAAATCCTCCAGGAAAAGGGAGAAGATGCAGCCAGAGAATTCCTGACCGGATACACCAGCGACTTCTTCGGTGCCACCATCCTGAAGTGGGACGAAATGGCCCGCCAGTATTGGATTGAAAGCCGTTTCGGTCTGTAATGCCAACCAAATAAAAACAATAAATTTCAACGCATATGAAAACAACATTCATCGCTCTAGCAGCTTTATTAGCCGGCACTACCGTTTCGGCTCAAGACAACAAGCCTGGCTACCAGTTCACTGACGTAGCCAAAGTAAAAGTGACTCCTGTCAAGAACCAAGCCTCTACAGGTACATGCTGGTGCTTTGCCACCACCTCATTCATGGAAGCCGAACTCCTCCGCATGGGTAAAGGAGAATACGACCTCTCGGAAATGTTCATTGTCCGCCAAAAATACATGAACCAGTTGCAGGACAACTATATCCGTCGTGGTCGTGGTACCCTCGGTCAAGGCAGTATCACCAATGCCTGGAAGAATGCGTTCAACGAAGTAGGTATCGTGCCCGAAGAAGTATACGATGGTATCAATTACGACTCGGACAAGCACAACCACCGCGAGCTGAACCAATACGTACACGCCATTGCCGAAGTGGCCATCAAGAACAAGCACCGCAGTCCTGAGTACTACAAGCTCATCAACAACTTGTTCGATACTTATTTGGGTGAGCTCCCTGCCGAATTTACTTATAAAGGAAAGAAATACACCCCGAAGTCGTTTGCTCAAAGCCTGGGCTTGAATATGGACGATTACATTGAAATCACCAGCTTCACCCACCAGCCATATTACCAGCAGTTTGCTCCTGAAGTACCCGACAACTGGGAACGCAAGCTGATGTACAACGTGCCGTTGGACGAAATGATTGCCATTACCGACCACGCCTTGAAGAACGGATACACCGTTTGCTGGGATGGCGACGTAAGCGAAAAGGGCTTCTCGCACAAGAATGGTGTAGCCATCAATCCGGAAGTGAAGAAGTTGGAAGACATGAGCGGAACAGACCGTGCCCGTTTCGAAAAGATGGACGAAAAGGCTCGTTTGGAAGAAGCCTACAAGTTCGAAGCACCATGCCCGGAAGTGAACGTGACTCCGGAAGTTCGTCAGGCAGGCTACGAATCGTTCGTGACTACCGACGACCACTTGATGCACCTTACCGGTATTGTGAAGGACCAGAACGGTACCAAGTACTACATCACCAAGAACTCTTGGGGTACCGAACGAAACACCTTCGGTGGCTACCTGAACATGTCTGAAAGCTACGTTCGTGCCAAGACCATCTACATCCTGGTACACAAGGATGGTATTCCTAAGGATATCCAGAAGAAATTGGGTCTTTGATAGACATTAAATAGAAGTGTCATTCTGAGCTTCGCAAAGAATCTGAAAACAGCAACTTTATGCATCCAGATTCCTCACTACGTTCAGAATGACACTTTTTTATACCCCTTTTCTAATTTTTGCAACCCAAAGAGTCCTTTTTTCAAATTATTGTTCTATTTTTGCGGCCTAAATTTGTTAAAGGACAAAGGATGAAGAAGAATCTTAGAAAATGGGTATTGGTGCTGATGGCAGCAATCACCCTTCCTGTCAGTTCAATGGCACAGGATAAAGTAGAGGCAAGTGTAGGTGCCGACGTGGTAAGCAAATACATTTGGCGTGGCCAGGATTTGGGCGGTGTCAGTGTTCAACCATCTGTCTCCGTAGCCTACAAAGGATTGTCACTTACCGCATGGGGATCCGTAGGTTTCGATTCGGACGATGACAAAGAAATCGACTTGACATTGGCTTACGAAACCGGTAACTTCAGCGTTTCCGTTACCGACTATTGGTATCCTGAATATAGCGGTGCACATACATTCGAGGCTCAAGTGGGTTATGATTTCGGCTTCTTGGGTGTAAATTGGTTCACCAATTTTGCGGGAGATGACGAAGAATATGCTTCTTATATCTCGGTGACTGCTCCTTTCAGCTTGATTGGATTAGATTGGGAAGCTGAAATAGGTGCCACTCCTTGGGGAACCGATTATTATGGAACCGACAAGTTCTCTGTATGCGATCTCAGTTTGGGAGCTTCGAAGGACATCCGGATTACCAAATCGTACAGCACCAGCCTTTTTGCGAAGGCTACATTCAACCCTACTACCGAAAAGTTCTACGCAACAGTCGGCATCAGTTTCTAATTTTTAATTTATAAGGTATGAGTATTTTGATGAACATTCTTTGGCTCTTGTTGGGAGGCATATTCACTGCTGTAGAATATGTAATAGCCAGTATCGGTATGATGATTACCATCATCGGTATTCCTTTCGGTATACAGACCCTCAAAATCAGTTTGCTGGCCCTCTGCCCTTTCGGCAAGGAAATCCAAACCACTCCGCAAGCCGGCGGATGCCTGAGCATCATCATGAACATCCTCTGGATTTTGCTGGGCGGCATCTGGATCAGCCTTTCCCACCTGGTGTTCGGCATCGTATTGTGCATCACCATCATCGGCATTCCTTTCGGCAAGCAACACTTCAAACTTGCCGGACTGGCTCTCAGCCCATTCGGGAAGCACGTTGTAGAGAAGTAATCGGATAAAATCATTTTGTCATCCAGAGCATAGCGAAGGATCTCGGTAACACCCACTTGATGTACCCGAGATTCTTCGCTTCGCTTTGAATGACATTACTTTTTAATCTCGATTTTCTTTACCGACTGGATAAACAATATCCATTGCCCCAGGTAGTAAGGAACCATGATGAAATAGCCCACATGCTCGATGGGCGACACAAACTTGTTCCAGGCCAGCACCGTGTCCGATATCACGAACAACCAGGCCCCTAATGCATAATACCGGTTCTGCTGCATCCAGGCTAGTCCACACATCGTCAGAATCAGCAACATGTAGACCATCACCCCCACCTGCAACACTCCCTGCACATGCGGCACAATCAAGCCACCGGCCACCAGTCCGTACAGCCCAACCACCGCCAGCTTCCACTTCCATCCGTTGCACACCCGCTCCTTCCGGCAGTCCCACAGAAAATACCCGATAAAGGCCACATGAGCCACGGCAAATGCCCCCATCTGCCCCCAGAAGTTGTGACAGATGCCCATGAAATCGCCCAAGGCCGAAAAGCCCATCGCCCCCATCATGGTACGGGTAGAACAACAGGCCGCAAATACGGTGAGCAAAGCCAACGGGAACATCCCCTTATAGGGCACCGCGACAGGCGAGAAATACAGGCAGGCAAGCAGCAGATAAGGCAAGGTCAGGCCACTTTTCAAGCAAAAACTGCGATTCATAGAAGCAACAATTGGTTTCTACAAAAATAATGATTAGTTTTTCACCAAAGATAGGAAGTTTAAAAATATTTTCATTACTTTTACGGATAACTATAAATACAAAGTAAAAACCTTAAAATCCATTCTATGAGTGCAAACATTTCTCGCCGCAATTTCTTGCGACTTTCCGCTTTAGGGACCTCTGCATTGATTCTCCCTTCCAGCATGACAGCGAGTGTGGCTCCTGCCGTAAACAAGAGTAAAAAAGGTAGTGCAAACGACCAGATCAACATCGGTTTCATCGGTTTGGGCCAACAGGCCATCCACTTGATGAACGGCTTCATTACCATTCCCGGTGTACGTATCGTGGCCGGCTGTGATGTATACGACATCAAACGCAACCGCTTCGAACAACGCGTAAACAAATACTATTCGGAAAAGAAAATCAAGAACAAGCTGAGCATGTACATCCGTTACGAAGAATTGCTCGCCCGTCCTGATATCGACGCCGTAGTCATCGCTACTCCCGACCACCAGCATGCCATCATGGCCATCGCTGCCTGCCGTGCCGGCAAGGACATCTACTTGGAAAAGCCGGTAACCTTTACCGTTTACGAAGGCCAGCAGCTCATCAAGGCCGTACGCGAAAACTGCCGCATCTTGCAAGTTGGTAGTATGCAACGCTCCATGCCTGAATTTATCCACGCTGCCAATGTAGTACGCGAAGGCCGTTTGGGTAAGATTTCGTTGATGAAAGCCTATGTAGGCGATGGCCCGAAACCATTGACATTGCCTAAGCAGGAAGTTCCTGCCGGTTTGGATTGGGATTTGTGGTTAGGCCCGTTGTCCGACAAATTCTATTACAACCACGAACTGAACCCATTGCTCGACGAAAACGGTCGTGACGAATGTTGGGGTGCATGGCGTTGGTACCAAGGCCTCGGTGGCGGTTTTACAACCGACTGGGGTGCACACATGTTCGACGTGGCTCAATGGTGTATCGGTAAGGATGGTTCCGGTCCATCCGAAGTGCTTCCTCCATCTTGCAGCCCGTACGACTGCTTGACTTATCGCTACGACAACGGCATCGAAGTGGCCCAGATGGATTTCGGTCACGGACAAGCAGTGAAGGTATACGGCGAAAACGGTTGGATCATTGTAGGCCGTGGCAAGTTCCTGGCTTCTTCACCTGAGTTCATGCCTACCAACGTAGACGAACAGAAGGTTTACGAAACCAATGTGCCTCACTACCAAAGCTTCATCGACAGTGTCCGCAGCCGTCGCGATCCGAGTGTACCTATCGAAGTGGGTCACAGCTCATGCGTAATGTGTACCATCGGTAACATTGCCTACGAGCTCGACCGCCCGTTGGAATGGAACCCGATTGTACAGAAGTTCATGAACGATGCCGAAGCCAACTCCAAGCTTCACTACGAATATCGCAAGCCTTATACTTTGGACTAAGATATCCTAAATAAGAAAGGGGGTGTGTAGAATTCTACACACCCCTTTCTTTTTATCCAATTATTAATTATTAATTATTAATGGTTGTGGGCATGATTGTGGTTGCAGCCTTCGTGACCTTCATGACCACCTTCGCAACATGCACCTTCAGCTCTTACTTTCTTCAGGTATTCCATGCTGGTAGCTACACATCCCAATGGAGTCTTGCCCATGCTTGGTTGGTCTTGTTCTACGATGAGCCACTTGCTGCCAGCAGCCTTCGAAGCCTTGATAATTGAAGGGATATCTTGAACACCGTGACCCAATGGACGGAATTCGAATGCAGTGTTTTCCTTCTTTTCGTTTTCGTTCAAGCCAATCAATGCATATGGATCGCCTTCTTGCTTGCCTTCAGCGAAATAGTCCTTCAAGTGAACCACCGGAGCACGACCTGAATACTTCTGCAAGTAAGCTACTGGGTCCTGACCAGAATACTTCACCCAGCATTGGTCCAATTCAGTCTGCAACAAATCAGCAGGAATTGCACTGTACATATAATCCAAGCCGAATTCGCCGCTAGGCAACTTTGTAAATTCAAAGTCGTGGTTGTGGTAAAGCAATGTCAAGCCGGCAGCCTTAGCCTTCTGACCGATACCACGGATTTCTTCGATCATCTTCATGAAGTTTTCGCCATTCGGACGACGGTCTTCTTCTACGTAAGGCACTACGATGTATTCGCAACCGATAGCCTTATAGTCAGCGATTACCTTGTCGATATCAGCCAACATTTCAGCCAAAGGAACGTGAGCAGAGATAGGAGTCAAACCGATTTCAGCACACATAGCCTTTACTTGTTCCGGAGTATTGTTGAACAAGCCTGCAAATTCCACGCCGTCATAACCCATAGCCTTTACTTTCTGCAAAGTACCCTTGAAGTCCTTAGCCATGTCGTCGCGTACACTGTAAAGCTGCAAGCCAACTGGCAAGCAACAATCTTCACTTGCTTCTGCCTGTGCAGTTTCTGCCTTCTTAGAAGCGTTGCCACACGATACCAAAGTCAACATCGCTACGGCAACCAACAATAATGTAGAGATTTTTTTCATATATGTTTACTTTTAAATGATATTCGAGGCAAAAATAGTCCTTTTTTTCCTCTTTTTCAAGTAATTCTACAAAAAAGACAGAGTCCCTCTTCCGATTAGATACAGATGTCACCATTTACCTCGAAACACGGGCAGGCTTTTCGTACACCGGGCAGGTCGCGATGGCCCACTACCCTCGCCTGAGGATAATCCTCCTTCAGGCGTTGCAGCAATCGGTGCAGCGTGTCCTTTTGCTGCGGGGTGCGGGTGTCGGCAGGCCGTCCGCGGATGTCCAGGCCGCCCTCGTAGCAGATACCTATCGAGTATCGGTTGTAGCCTTGGGCATGTGCTCCCTCGGTGTAGAGCGGACGCCCTGCATGAACCACCCCGTCGCGGGTGATGTAGTAGTGGTAGCCGATGTCGGCAAAGCCCTGGTTACGATGGTCACGACGGCAGTCGTCCACGGTATAGCTACGGGTGCAACGTGTGGCACTACAGTGTATCACCACCAGGTCGATGTGGCGGTAGTTCTGGTATTGGCTGCTGGTTAGTATGGCATTCGACATTTTTATTCAGTTATAAGTTATGAGTTATTGCACCACTGAATACACAGAATATCACGGAGTTTTTTCTTTTTGTCATCCAAGTGGGCATTAGCCTCATTGAGCAGAAGACAGGTTCCGTGTAATCCGTGCAATCCGTGCCTTTAAAGATTCATCCGCAAGGCACTAATCACTAGATTAGCAACAAGCCTGCACCCCGAAGGCGGTGGCGAGGGCTGTCAGCACCGTAATGGCTACTTTCAAAATCTTATTCCAAAGTTCTTTCTTCATTTTTTTTTAGTTGATAATTGATAGTTTTTTCTTTAGTCATCCCAATGGGCGTTAGCCTCGTTGAGCAGAAGACGGGTTCCGTGTAATCCGTGCCTTTAAAGATTCATCCGCAAGGCACTAGTCACTAGTCGCTGAAAATCACACTCCCTCGTCCTCGCCGGAGTCTTCTTCCGTCTCTTTCGGGTACTTGATTTCCACCTTGCTGTAGTTCAAGGAAGTGAGGGCGTTGGCAAGCACTTTGCCGGGACGGAAGTTGATTTTCGCACGCTTGATGAGGGCGGTGTTGTAGTCCTCTTCCGAGATGGCCCCTTTGCCCAACAGCGACACTTGCAGCGTGCAGAGGTCGCCCAAGCGGACGATTTCGCCGTTCTGGATGGACTCGGCCACCACATCTTCGAGAGCCACCAACACGGCATACACATCGCTCTTGTGCACCGTACACGAGGCCTGGATTCGGTCCGCCATGTCGCGGAGGTTCATGTCGCCACGGGCCTGAGCCTGGGCATAATACTTCGGACTGGCGTCCTTGTCGCGAGGGTTCAATCGGGGAACCACTGAGTAAGTTACTGATCTTGACATGTTTTTTAAAGTTATGAGTTTTGAGTTATGAGTTACCTTCCGGACGGTAATTCTTCATTTCCTGAGACAAAGATAATATACGGTGGAAACGAGTTTGTGAGGAGGTGGAAAGAGGTATGAGAACGGATGAAACGAAGTAGCAGAATAGGTTGGTTATCTCCCTAATAATGAGTATCTTTACGTCAACAAAAGAACTCATTACTCATAACTTAGAACTCAAGACGAATGAAGATCCGCCCGTATTACAAAAGCGAATTGGCACAAGCATACGCTCCCGACATCAGCCCGGGAGCCGCCTTGAACCGACTGGCCTTGTGGATCAAGACCAACACCCAACTGACCGAGGCCTTGAAGCAGACCAACTACCGGCCTACCCAACGCATGTTCACTTCCCGTCAGGTAGGCTTGATTTTCGAGTACCTGGGAGAGCCCTGACGGCCCCTAAAAAAAACGCCTTGTCATTCGAAGTAAAATGACAAGGCGTTTTGGTTGAAATCCCTTGAGGTTTTTGTTTGAGGTGGGCAGGTGCATCCTCCCCTCTCTGTCATCCTTTCTTCCTGTGTCACTCCGAGCAACGCAAAAAGTCTCGAGTACATCCATTACTATATGTTTTCAGATCCTTCGCGTTGCTCAGGATGACACAAAAAGGAGAGAATTCTTCATTCTTCGTTCTTCATTCTTCATTATCCAGCAGGAGTTGTCCCACTTCACGTCCGGGTTGGGGATGTCCGGCGACTTGCTCTCCTCGAACGCGACGAAGCGGCCGCAGTGCGTGTTGTACTGGAACGAGGCCACGCCGGGGTAGCCCAGGTGGCGGAACTTCACCTTCTGTACATGCACCCGGGTGACACCCTGCGTCCGGTCGCGTTCGATGGCCAGACCGAAGTCCGCCTTGTTGAAGAAGGCTGCCGAGCCGCTGATTTCGTACATCGTGGGCACAGGAAACCGCTTCGTGACCGGATCGCGTTTCAGCTTCGTGGGATGGGCAGCCAGCACCACCAGCACCCGCCGGCGGTGGGCAAAGCTGCGGAGCTTCTCCAGGAACTCGCTGATGTACTGCGTCTCGCTCTGCCCCTGCGGAATCTGGTGCTCCAGACAGTTGTACGGGTCGAGGATGAACACGCGGATGCCCTTTCTCCGCACCAACGCCTCGGCCTTCTCGAGGATGGTATCCACGCGGTACCCCTCCTCGGGCAGGATGTCGAAGAAGTTGGCCGAGAGGTAGCCGACGGCGGCCATGAACTCCGCCTCGCTCATCACCCCTTTCAGGAACCGCTTGCCGATGAGCTTCTCGATGAGCTTGGGATGGTGCAGCGTGACGGGGAAGTTCTCGGGACTGAACCACGCACACCGCCAGCCGTAACGCAGCGACAGCCGCACGGCCATCTCGTCCAGGAACTCGCTCTTGCCGTCGCCGGGGATCCCCGTCACCACCATCAGCCGGCCCGTTTCCACGCTCAGCAGGTCATCCAGTCCGCCCATGTCGAGGGTGGCCCCCTTCTGCAACCCCTTCTCGAACAGGCGGTGCAGCTCGTCGGCCACATCGTCGGCCGTGAACACTCCTTCGAGCGGCACCTCCTGAGCCTCGGCTATCGCTTTCCGCAGGGCTTCCACCCCCCCCTGCTGAAGCAGCTCGTTGGCATCCTTGCAGCCCTCGCCGTAAGTCACGATGCGGCACTTTTCCTCGCCGAACCTTCGCACCAGTTCGTTTCTTAACTCCAGTCCCTTCGCGTCCGTGTCGGCGGCGATGTAGATGCGTGTCTTGTTCTCGAGGTGCGTCTCGATGAAGTCGTCCAGAAAGGTCAGGTTCGTCTGGGCTCCGTTGGGCACGCTGATGACCTCGTCACGGCCCGATACGAGGAACGAGAGAGCATCCATCTCGCCCTCGGTGATGATGCACTCCGCGGTGTGGCGGATGTGGTCGATTCGCCACGGCACGAGCTTCGCCCCACTTTCGAGCATGAAGTTCTTCGCCCCGTCGCGGTACTTGCGGTTCACCAGCTTGCCTTCCACCGTATAGGGGAAGACGATGCATTTCTCCACCTGTCCCGTCTGCGGCATTTTCCGGCATACCTTGAAGATGCCCTCCGCTTCGGCTACCTCGGCCGGGATGCCTCTGTCCGAGAACCACCGCTTCATGTTCTCGTCCAGCGGCTCTTCGTTGGCAAGGCGACCGGGGTTCTTGTAGGTCTTCACCTCCTGCCTATTTTTCGGTTGCGGTGTGTATGCTATTTTCTCGGTCTTGCCGAAGAAGAAATTCTTGCCGCAATAATGGCAATGGGCGATGCACCTGTTCCAATCGACAGACAGCGACTTGTCCCGTTTATTGGTACGGTCTGCATGACATTCCGGACAGAACTGCTTCTTCGTCCCGTCGTTCTTGATGTCCAATTCCTCCAGTTTATTGTAATCTATTTCCATAATCGTTTTATTATTCACCACAGAGTACACAGAGTCTCACAGAGTTTTTAATTTTCCGTCCGGATGGTTTATTGATAAACTCCGTGGAACTTGGTGTACTCTGTGGTGAAATTCATCAATACACCCACTTCCCCTCACACCACACTGCCTG
>JAFQNW010000056.1 GCA_017420875.1 Bacteroidaceae bacterium | reverse complement strand
TTGCGGAGAAGGTGCCGGATATGCCGGCGGCATCGTGTCGGCCGGTATCGATGGCGAACGTTGTGCCGATGCCGTGGCTGCTTACTTGCGTATTGTCTAAAGAACTCACCACAAAGTACACAGAGTTCCACAAAGTTTTCTATTTAAGCCTGCGACCGAAAGAGATAAAAACTCGGTGAAACTCAGTGTTACTCTGTGGTGACTAAAATATAATTAAAATGCATCAACCCGAAATAGCCATCATCGACTCGAACACCCTCTCGGGTATGGGTCTTCAGACACTATTGGAAGAAATCATTCCGATAGCCACCATCCGCGTGTTCCACTCCTTCGGCGAGTTGGTGGACGACACGCCCGACATGTATGCCCATTACTTCGTATCAGCACAAATCTACTTCGAGCACACGTCCTTCTTCCGCGAACGCCACCCTCGTGCCATCGTTTTAGCCGGAGGCGAAAACCTACCACCACTGGCGGGTGTGCCCACCCTAAATATCAACGAAGACGAGAAATCATTAGCCAAAGCCATCCTCCAGATGCACGAACGGGGACATCGGAAGGGAGGAAAGCATCCGCACCCCACCCTTACCGAGCACGAACTCTCCGCCCGCGAAATCGAAGTCTTAGTTCTAATTACCAAAGGTCTTATCAATAAAGAGATAGCCGAGAAATTGAATATCAGCCTCACTACGGTCATCAGCCATCGCAAGAACATCACCGAGAAGCTCGGCATTAAGTCCGTCCCAGGACTCACCATCTATGCCGTGATGAACGGATACGTAGAAGCGGATAGCATCTGATATTGCACGGTTCAAAAACAAGTGTGCAGAATTTCTATTCCTTATCAGAATTTACAAAAAAAAGTACCTTTTTGTATACAATAGTTTAATATAATTAGTATTTTTGTGATGTCTTAGTAACTGTATCATGCGAATTCTCTGTAAACGGCCACGTTTTTAAATGGAGGCTGATATGTATGCCTATGACCTTAAGGAGTTAGTCATGCTTCATAAACCCCGTTTTATGAAGGAGGAAGAAAACTGCTTAAACTTACATTATGAAAGAAGAAGGCAAACTACAAGAGAAAAAAGATTATTGGTATGCGATACGCACTTTCTATTGCAAGGAAGAGAGTGTGGCCCAATACTTAGGCTCCAAAGGTTTGGAACATTTCATACCACAACGATATCAAGAAAAGCTCACTTCGAATGGTGAACGGATACGGGAATTGGTCCCCGCCATTCACAATCTGCTCTTCATCAAACATACACTAAGCAAACAGGAAACCAAAGACATCCTCTCCCGATGCCCCATTTCTATTTCTGTGCTCCGGAATAAAGAAACCGGTAAATACACACAAATACCCAACGACCAGATGGTGGAATTCAGAGCGATATGCGACCCTAATTACAAAGACACTCTTTACGTCGATCAGGAAGTGGCCGAAGCCCGCATCGGTGAAGAAGTTCGTGTCATTCGTGGACAGTTCAAAGGCCTGACAGGTAAATTGGTCCGTTACAAGAACCGTTCATATGTAGTTATCGTGCTAGCAGGCATTGGAGTGATGGTACACATTCCTAAATGGTATTGCAAAAAAATTAATTCAGATACATCAAACCCCTAAAACGAAACAGTACTAAGACAACGGATTATATCATAATCCATTGATACTCTATGATTTATGGGGGGGGTAATTCAGCGGATGCATTCCTTCCCTATAAAAAGTATCCAGCACACAATAGTTTTATCTAACATAAAGCAATGAAATTAAAGATTGGACAGGTAGAAGTATTAAGCTCGCACCTCATTTGGGTAGTCGATAGCTGTCTATCTGTCATCTCAACTTTATTCATTTACCTGTTGTTCAGTTACACATTGGGAATCAACATCGATACAACCCTGATGCGTAACATGGTCATTGTGTCCATACTTTCCAGTGTTTTCTGGACTTGGGCATGTAAGACCCACAAAGGCATTATCCGCCACACAACAGTAGCAGAGCTCAGTCGACTGGTGAGAGCCATGTTCTTGAAGGGGCTCACTTTTGTTGTGCTTGCTCTTTTAACACTCGACTATGTCGGAAGATTCATCTACACGCTGATTTTTGCCGATTTTATCTGCTCCATCTTCTTGCAGATGTTCATGCGAACACTCATCGTGAACTTCTACATTCACGTGTTGTACTTCACCAGCAAGCCGAAACAGAACATCTTGATTTATGGCACCTCAAAGGCAGCTGTTGGTTTGACCAACTACTTACGCAACGACCAAAGCCAATACAACTTAAAAGGTTTCCTCACCCGAAATCCTTCCATGAGCAATCTTCGCATCATGGACTACCCGATTCTGTATGTCAAGTCAGACGAGGACATCGAAAAGCTCTTCAAACAGCACAAGGTAGACACCATCCTGTTTGCCAACACCGAAGAACTTCATGTTGACTCCGAACTAACCGCCTATAGCTTGGAGCACGACATTGCAATGCGTATCGCCCCATTTATCGAAGCCGGCGACAAGTCCACCAGCTTCCAGATGCATAACGTACAAATTGAAGACCTCTTGGGCCGTGAAGAAATCACTGTCAACCTGAACAAGTTGCAAGAAGGCCTGACCAACCGCATCATCATGGTAACCGGTGCAGCCGGAAGTATTGGTAGCGAAATCTGCCGCCAGCTGTGCAAGTTCAAGCCGCAACTACTCATCCTGTTCGACTTCTCCGAAACAGCAACCTACGAAATCAACATGGAGCTTCGCAAGAACTTCCCGAATGTCAATATCCAAACCATCATCGGCGACGTCCGCGACCGCAACCGTGTAGAATCGCAGATAGCCCGTTACCGTCCACACATCATCTTCCATGCCGCAGCTTACAAGCATGTGCCATTGATGGAAGAGCATCCGTGCGAAGCGGTACACACCAACATCGGAGGTACTCAGATTGTAGCCGAAGCTGCCATCCGCCACGACGTAGAAAAGTTCGTGATGATTTCTACCGACAAGGCCGTCCGTCCGAGCAACGTCATGGGAGCTACCAAGCGTTTGGCTGAGATGTATGTACAAAGTTTGGGAACCGCCATCAAGGAAGGTGTCATCCCGGGCAAGACCTCGTTCATCACGACCCGCTTCGGTAATGTATTGGGTAGCAATGGTTCGGTCATCCCACTCTTCCGCAAGCAAATCGAAGCCGGTGGCCCGATTACCGTTACCCATCCGGACATCATCCGCTACTTCATGACCATCCCCGAAGCTTGTCGTCTGGTTTTGGAAGCAGCCTTCCTCGGCGAAGGAAACGACATCTTCATCTTCGACATGGGTAAACCGGTCAAGATTGTCGACTTGGCCAAGAAGATGATTAGTTTGAGCGGACTTCGTCAGGACATCGACATCAAGATCAAGTACACAGGCCTCCGTCCGGGCGAAAAGCTCTACGAAGAACTGCTTTATCAGAAAGAAAATACCTTACCGACTGATAATCCGAAGATTTTCCGTGCACAGACCATCCGTTACGAGCACCGCGAAATCCGGAATCATATCAACCGCTTGTTGAATACCGCATATACCTATAATAAGTTGGAAACAGTGCGGTTCATGAAATACATCGACCCCGAATTCAAGAGCCAAAGCTCTATCTACGAGTCACTCGATGCAGCCATGGAAGAAACTAATCAACTAGAAAATAAGAGTGTTAATAATAATTGTTAATTTAAAATCAGTAATGACATGAAAAAGCTATTACTAATCTTTGCAATGGCCATTTTTGCGTGTAACGCTGGTTTTGCCCAAACAGCACACGATCTGTATGCAGATTCAGAAAGAGTAATCACAGATATTGTAAATCAGTTAGTTATAGCATATATTTGTGTTTTTGTGGAATATTTGTAGAATTTCTGCATATTTTGTAAAAATCCCCACCCCCCCAAAAGAGGGTAAGGGATTAGATGCAACACCGAT
>JAFQNW010000055.1 GCA_017420875.1 Bacteroidaceae bacterium | reverse complement strand
TCCAATGGCCCGGCTGCTTTGATTGCCGCCCGTTTGTATCGCTTTTTTGACCAAGCAAAGCTTAAAGACGGTAAAGTGAAGGATGCTTATTTGAATGAGGCTATCAAGATTTATACGTGGGAAAAGAATGTGTTGTTCGACCGCAAGACGGGTGCCGTATACGATAATATCAATGCCGAGGGCGTGATTAAAAAGAATTGGATATTTACCTATAATATTGGGACTTTCTTAGGAGCAGCTCATGAATTATATCTCATCACCGGCGATAAGCAATATTTGGATGATGCAGCTTTGGCCGGTAGCTATGTCACCGATTACATGTCGAAAAACGGGGTTCTCTCGGATGCGACTTCGGGTGATGGTGGTTTGTTTCACGGAATTTTCTTTCGCTATTTCGTGAAGTTGATTAATGAAGAGACGTTGGATGCAACTACCCGCAGGAAGTTCCATAATTGGTTTACCAATTTGGCTACAATTATGGCCGAACAAGGAGTAAATCACAAAACCATGCTTTATGCCGGAAGGTTTCAGAAAGCTCCTGCCGATGACGAACCGGTTGGGTTGACATCGCACCTTACAGGATGCATGTTGATGGAGGCCATGTGTGTCTTGAAACCTCTGAAGTAATTTTAATAAGTCGTATTATCTTAACTATGAAGAAATTTATTCTAAACTCTTTAGTCTCGGGTTTGCTTGTTGGTTCCTGTTATTGTCAAGTAGCCTTGGCCGGCAACGTGACCAAGTATGTCAATCCGCTTTTCGGTACTACTACACTTTGGGAAAAGAAGGACTTGGGATATGAAATGAGTGAAAACCCGATTTATCGTACCGTGCTGACCGAACAAGGACGCCGTCCGGCACAAGGAAAGACACGTGCCTGGGGAGGTGAGACCTATCCAGGTGCCTCCATGCCTCATGGTATGGTTCAAGCCTCACCTGTGACTTGTTGGGGTTCGGGTACGGGGTATCAGTACGAAGACCCTACCATTTATGGATTCTTCCATACTAGCCATGGTCATTGGGGACAAGGACATTTCCCGACTCTTCCTATCTCCGGCAACTTCAATCCGGAGGACTATGCATCCACTTACAGCCATAAAAAAGAAGTGGCTCAAGCCGGTTATTATAGTGTATATCTGAACAAATACAAGGTGAACTCGGAGTTGACGGTGAACTATCGCAGTGCCCATCATCGCCATACGTTCAAGAGTGGCAAGAACAAGCATATCATGATGAACTTGTCCAGAACCAATAGTGTACGTCCCGGTAATGCCCGTTGGACATTCCAGCAGGTGGACGAACGTTCGTTCAAAGGCTTTCAGAACGGTATGTATTTCTATGCTGTAGCCAATCAACCGATTACTGGTACACGCACAGTGGAAGGTGCACGCCAAGCGTTTACATTGATTGACTTTGCCGATGGTGACAAGGTGGTGGAACTTCAAATCGGTTTCTCTTATACCAACTGCGACAAGGCAAAGTTGAACCTGGAAAAGGAAATTTTGGGCAAGACTTTCGACGAAGTGCGTGCCATGGCCGACCAGACATGGGAAGCAGCCCTCTCGAAGGTGAAGGTAACCGGTGGAACCGAGTTGCAGAAGAGCTTGTTCTATAGTGGCCTGTACCGCGTGATGCAGAACCCTAACTTGCGTAGCGATGTGGATGTACCCACACACGAAACCGTGTATTCCAGCAATAACTATTGGGATACTTACGCCAACAAGTTGGTCATCCTGCAGATGTTGGAACCGGATTTGGTTGCCAATGTTATCCGTAGTGACATTCAGCGTGCCGAACGTTCCGGTTTTTGGGGCAGTGGCTTTCATGGTGACTTCTGTCCGGCATTCGTTACCGGCAGTTATCTGCGTGGCATTCGCGACTTCGATATCAACAAGGCATATCAGTTCTCGTTGAACAATGCCACTCGCTCGTGGGTGAATGGTCGTCGTGGCGGACGTAAGTATGGCGACGAATACCGTCGTCAAGGTTGGGTGGCTGAAAACCGCGTAGCCAATCCGACGGTAAAGACTGAAGAAGATGAAGCAAAGGCATCGGTTCAGAAGACCGTGGAATATGCATATAGCGACTATGCCGTCGCTCTCCTGGCTAACGAACTGGGCGACAAGGAAAACTACAATGTCTTGATGGAACGTTCCAAGAACTACCGGAACCACTTCGACCCTTCTACCGGATTCCTCCGTGCACGTTGGGCTGATGGTACTTTTGTGACTCCTTACGATCCGGGTATTCCTTATTATGTCTATATGTACCGTGAATCGAACGGATGGATGACCAGTTTCTTCGCTCCGCAAGACCCGAAAGGACTGATTGCTCTACACCCCAGCAAGGAGACATTCGAAGCCAAACTGGACGAACTCTTCAGCACACCGTTCGAGGGATACGAAGCCGATAACATGACAGGCTGGTTTGGTCAGTATTGCGTGGGTAACCAAACATCGCAAGGCATTGCCTACTATTATTACTTTATCGGTAAGCCGGAAAAGGCACAGGACAAGATAGATACCATTCTGAATGATTTCTATGCCATGGGCAAGGAAGGTTTGGCTTATGCCGGTATGGACGACGAAGGTAGCCTTTCGGCCTGGTATGTGATGAATGCCATGGGGTTGTATTCATTCTCACCTGCCGATGCTGAATATCTGGTAACTGTTCCTGTGTTTGATAAGGTCGAATTTACGATGGGCGACACCACCTTTACCGTGACCAAACAAGGTGAAGGACGCAAGCTTACCGGTATCAGTTACGATGGCAAGAAGCTGGACGGTTATTTCATCAAGCACGATGACTTGAAGAAAGGAAAAGAACTTATCATCACCACAAAGGAATAAACGTCATGAAACAGAAACTGCAGATTGTTTTCTGTCTGTGCATGGTGGTCATCGGGGTTGCCTGCACGCCCGAGGTGAAGCCGACGGTATCCCAGGAAGATTGGGGTACCGCCGACGGTAAGCCTGTGTACTTGTACACGCTGACCAACAAGAACGGTGTAACTGCTAAAATAACCAATTACGGAGGTATCATGACCGAGTTTTATGTGCCCGACAAGAAAGGCAAGATGGATAACATCGTGCTGGGGTTGAATAGCTTGGAAGACTATCTGAAAGGACATCCGGCTTTTGGATGTATTGTAGGGCGATATATCAACCGAATAGGTGGGGCCAAGTTTACCCTGGATGGGGTAGAGTACCAACTGGCCAAGAACTCCAATGGAAGGCACAACATTCACGGCGGACGGAAGAACTTCTATAACCAGGTGTGGCAGGGAGAGACTTCGTGCAACGATGATGCGGCCACCTTGTCGCTTATTTATTTATCGGTTGATGGGGAAGAAGGTTTCCCCGGTAACTTGCAGGTAAAGGTAGATTATATCCTGACCAACGACAATGAACTACGGATAGAATATACCGCTACGACAGACAAACCGACGGTGGTAAACCTTTCCAATCACAGCTATTTCAATCTCTCCGGTGCCAAGGAAAGTGTACTCGGGCATGAAGTGCGTATCTATGCCGACGAATACATCCCCACAGACAAGGATTTGATTCCTACCGGTGAAATTCTTCCGGTAGATGGTACTCCGCTCGATGTCCGCAATTGGACACGCATCGGAGACCGTATGGAACAATTGCCGAACGGATTTGATAATAGTTATTGTGTAAAAGGAGAAAACGGCAAGAAACCGGTTCTGATTGCTGAATTGCGTGAACAGCAGAGCGGACGTATCTTGAAAACCTATACTACCCAACCAGGTGTATGTTTCTATACAGCCAAGGGGTTGAACACCAAGCAGAATACTGCTCATGGGGTGCCTTATGGTAATTCGTGGGGAGTTTGTCTGGAAACCCAGCATCATCCGGATTCACCTAATCATGACAATTTCCCCTCTACCGTATTGCGACGGGGAGAAACTTATCATGAAGTGACTATCTATAAATTAGAAATTCAACGTTAATTTATAGAGGCTGTGTCAGAATAAAGATTCCCTATCAATGTGTCATTCTGAGCATCGCGAAGAATCTGAATACATAAACTTTGTGTTTACAGATCCTTCATAACGTTCAGGATGACAAAGTCTCCTGTTTATAAGCAATTATTTTTCGGGACGCAACTGTTCTACAATGCCAGTACCGAGAATAAAGGAACCATAGGCCGCAAAAGTATTGATTTCACGAGGTTGTGAAATATATTCCTCATAACTTCTCTTAACTCCGATACTACTACAGCTCAACAAGTTGACAAAGCCAACGGCATTGACAACTGCTTTCACTCCTTTCACCTTTTAGTCATTGTTTGATTTCTATCCGGAAATTCAAGGTAAACTAGCCGGGAAATCCTGTCTAATTAATCGGGATGTCTTGTTGTATTGGTTGTTCCACATTATGTGGCTAAGTTATTCCACATGATGTGGAACAGCTTTTCCATATCATGTGGAACACCTTTTCCACAATATGTGGAATAGATAAGTCTTCCTTCTGCAATGGCTAGTTTATGCTGAGCTTCCGGTTATGTTTTCTTTGATTATAGGGTAGATGGAAGTGGTTCAGAATACCCTTGGTGTCTTCTGGATGTCGGTGAAAGTGTGAACGGGGAATTTGGAGAATCATTTCACGTAAACGCATTGATTGTCTGCTTCTTATAGTTCGGTGAAAGGAGTGAAACATGATTGTGTAACTTCTTGGTATGTCCCATCCTGTCTATGTACAATCTTAAATGCCACTTTGGTATGGTGGCTACATGATGACACATTTGCAACCTTTTTTCTGTCAATATAGAATAAATAACGATGATGTTTATGCTTGGCTTATCGGTTGCTTGGCCGGATATAAGTGGTTTTTTGATGAAAATAAGGCCTTAATTAAGTAATTTTGTGTATCTTTGGCTAAATTATAGGTATCACATTCGTGCTTTGTTAAACTTAATTTATTTTACGATGAAGAGGATTCTTAGTTTGGCCGTTTGTTTTTGGATGCTTGGATGGGGCCTTGCGGTGGCAAGAACACTTCAACAACCTGAAAAGAATAAAAAAGTATATTATAACGCTTTCTCGCACAATGATTACGAACATGAACGCCCGTTGTTCGATGCGTTGGATTTGGGCTTCAATTGCGTGGAGGCCGATTTGTGGCTGATTGATGGAGAACTGTATGTATCGCACGACAAGCCGGAAATATCATCGGATATCACCTTCGAAAAACTGTATTTACGTCCTTTGGCTGAAAGAGTTGAGGCCAATAAGGGGAAGGTGCATCGCAAAGGGAAGAAGCCTTTCTTCCTGATGATTGATTGTAAATCGAATGGGGAAGAAATGTTGCCAATCTTGAAAAAGAAGCTGGAGCCTTATCGCCAGTTGTTCTGCTCGGTCGAAAACGGAAAATATAAGAAAGGAGCCGTCCTTTTGTTCCTTTCTGGAGATAATCCTCGCCAAACGATTCTTTCTTCGGAAGACGGATACATTTTCCTGGATGGACGTATCAAGGATTTGGGCAAGAACATCGATTCAAGACTGATGCCGGTTATCAGCGATAGCTATCCTAGCTACATGACATGGAAAGGCGAAGGAGAAATTCCCGAAGCCGAATTGGAAAAGATGCGAGGATACATTCGCCAGGCACATAAAGAAGGTAAGCTTTTCCGCTGGTATAGTGCTCCGGATACCCCGCAATTCAAGCGTTTCTTTCTCGAAGAAGGAGTGGACTTGGTTGGTGCGGACGATTTGCAGAGCATGCATAAAGTGTTGCAAGAATAATGTAAAAAAGAATATATGAAGAAAATTAACTTATTACCTTTGTTTCTAATCCTTTTGTCGGCATGTAGCATGTCACAAAAGTCGCCGATCGATTATGTCGATCCTTTCATCGGTACCGGATTTCATGGACATACTTATCCTGGTGCAACTGTTCCTCAAGGTGCGGTTCAGTTGAGTCCTGATACTCGTCGAGGAGGTTGGGATGGCTGTTCGGGCTATCATTATAGCGATTCTACCATTTTAGGTTTTTCGCATACTCACTTGAGTGGTACCGGTTGTGCCGATTTGGCGGATGTACTTCTTCGTCCGACTTCCCAGTCTGTAACTTTGGGAGGAGAAGGCGATATCTATCAACCGGCATTGTTCTCGCATCAGAAAGAACAGGCTCGACCAGGGTATTATTCAGTAGAACTGCTTGATGAACAAATCAAAGCCGAGTTGACTGCTACTACCTATGCCGGTATGCATCGATATACCTTTAAAGGTGGAAAGGAAGCATCCATTATTTTGGATTTGGCTCACTCCATAGCCGATTGGGAACAAATCTATAACACGTCGGTTGAACAGACAGGTGCTGCTGAAATCACCGGTATGCGTCATACTTTGACTTGGGTAGACAATCAATACGTTTATTTTGTGGCTCAATTCTCCAAGCCTATTCAGAAGGTTCTTTATGTAAAAGATAATAAGGAAGTTGCTGTGGATGGTAAATTGGAAGGTTCGGATGTGCAGGCTGTCCTTTCTTTTGGAAACGAAGAAGAGATTATCGTGAAAGTAGGTTTGTCGATTGTCAGTGCAGAGAATGCTCGCGAGAATTTGGCTCACGATATGCCTGATTTCAACTTTGATGCTATCAGTCAGCAAGCTCATGCTACTTGGAATGAAGTGCTTTCTAAAGTACAAGTGAAGGGTGGTACAGAAGACCAGTTGAAGAATTTCTATACAGCATGGTATCATGCATTGGTGGTGCCGAATACCGTGAGTGATGTGAACGGACAATACCGTCGTCACGATATGTCCATAGGAACGTTGGGACAAGGCAAGAAGATGTATTCTACTTTCTCCATTTGGGATACTTTCCGTGGCTGGCATCCATTGATGACTTTGACCAATACTGACTTTGTGAATGACATGGTTCAGTCCTTTCTGAATATGTACGAAGCTACGGGAGAACTGCCTATCTGGCCACTTTCTGCCGGCGAAACGTGGTGCATGATTGGTTACCATTCGGTTTCGGTCATTGCGGATGCTTATTTGAAAGGTATTCGTGGCTTTGATGCGGAAAAGGCGTTGGAAGCCATGATTGCTTCTTCTGAAATCAACAAGAAGAATGCTGCAGAGTACATCCAGTACGGATATATTCCTTCCAACCGTCGTGAATCCGTATCTTGCTTGTTGGAGTATGCTTACGACGACTGGGCTATCGCACAAATGGCTAAGGCCATGGGTAAGATGGATGTTTACGAAACATACATTACCCGTTCACAAAATTATCATCATGTGTTTGATGGTGTAACCCGTTTCTTCCGTGCAAAGCGAATGGACGGAAACTGGGAGGAAAACTTTGTACCCGAAGCTGTTGGTCGTGAATTTACTGAAGCAACTGCTTGGCAATATCGTTTCTTTGTACCACACGATGTGAATGGTATGGTTAACTTGTTTGGTGGAACCGAAGACTTTACCCAAGCATTGGACGATTTGTTCTCTACTACCAAAGGTGTAGAAGGCCATCAGTCGGACATTACCGGTTTGATAGGTCAATATGCTCATGGAAACGAACCGAGTCACCACATGGCTTACTTATATAATTATATCGGTCAGCCTTGGAAAACTCAGGCATGGACTCGTCGCTTGTTGGATGAAATGTACCAACCCACCCCGGAAGGTATCAGTGGCAATGAAGACTGTGGTCAGATGTCAGCCTGGTATATCTTGAGTGCCATGGGCTTCTATCCGGTTTGTCCAGGTAGCAATGAATTTGTCTTGACTACTCCTCAGTTCGAGCAAGTTGACTTGAAGTTGGCGAATGGAAAGACATTGACCATTACAGCGAACAACCCGAAGAAGAATATCTATATTGATCAAGTAACCTTGAATGGTCAGGCCATCGATAAGAACTTCATCACTTATGAACAGTTGATGGAAGGCGGTACGTTGGCATATACCCTGGTCGACCAACCGAATACGGATCGTGGTACATCGGTTGAGGCCTTCCCTTATTCGTATACAGCAGGCAAAGTCGTTTCTATCCCTTCCATCTCAAAGGACTTGAATTTGTTTATGGATGAAATCACGTTCAGTATCGTCTCAGCTACCGAAGGTTGCCGCATTTATTATACATTGGATGGAACAGAACCAACCGAAAAGTCGACGTTGTATGAAAAGCCAATTACATTGACAGAAAGTAAGACCATCAAGGCTAAGGCTTTCAAGGAAGGATATGAACCAAGTCATACCTATACTGCTCAAGCAACTAAGACCAAACTTCGTCCGGCTCGTTCGGCACAAGGTGTACAGAACGGAGTGAACTACGAACATGTATTGGGTAAGTTCAGCAAGGTAGCCGAGTTTGTTCAAGCCAAGGTTGTAGATAAGGGCATCTTGCCGGAACCTTCTTTGGAAAAGGCCCAGCAGGAAGACCGTTATGGATTCACCTTTACGGGAGTGATTCAGGTACCGGAAGATGGTGTCTATACATTCAGCGTAAAATCGGACGATGGTAGTATGCTGTATATCGATGATGAAATGGTGGTGGACAATGATGGTTCACATGCTGCAGTAGCAGCGATGGGTAAAATACCTTTGAAGAAAGGATTCCATACTTTCCGCTTGCTCTATTTGGAGGACTATGAAGGACAGGAGTTGAGTTGGGCTTGGAAGTTACCTTCTAAGGAGCAATTGGAACCCATTCCTGCATCAGTGTTGTATGTTAAATAATGAAAGATATGAAAAAAACATTGTTGAAATTAGGAGTAGCTTGTTTGTTGCTTGGAGTAACAAGCATGGTTAATGCACAAGAAAAGGCTGCCAAACTTCACACATACGTGATGGAGCATCCTTATGAAGTGCAACAGATTCTTCCTCCCAAAGGAAAAAAAGTAAAGAATGTCATTCTGATGATTGGCGACGGCATGAGTTTGATGCATGTATATTCGGCATGGACTGCCAATCGCGGTAAACTCTTTTTGGACAATGCACAGGCAATTGGTCTTTCAAAGACTTATTGTGCCGATAAATTGATTACCGACTCGGGTGCTGGTGGTACAGCCATGGCAATCGGTCAGAAGACCAAATATCACAGTGTAGGGGTGGATGTGAATGGCAATCCGCAACCTTCTTTAATCACCTTGGCTAAGCAAAAAGGCATGTCAGCCGGTGTAGCGGTAACTTGCCGTTTGTGGGATGCAACCCCTGCCGATTTTTGTTGCCACGATGTAGACCGTGATAATGAATATGGGATTATTGCCGACTATGTGGAGTGTGATGCCGATTATGTGGTAGGAGGTGGTGCCGAGAAGTTTGTAAACCGCCCGGACGGACGCGACATCTTCAAGGAACTGGAAGCAAAAGGTTATCAGGTAGCCCGTAGCTGGGAAGAATGTCAAGCCTTGGAAGGTGGACGAATCTTTGCGGTAACCGAACCGAGAGATACACCGCTTCCGGCAGAAAGAGGGGATCGTTTGGCCGCATCTGCATTGAAAGGGATGGACATCATGGATAAGAACAAGAAAGGGTTTTTCATGATGATTGAAGGTTCTCAATTGGACGACTATGGTCATTTCAATGATTTGGACCTCTTGATGCAAGAAACACACGACTTCGACCGTACCGTAGGTAAGGTGTTCGAATGGGCTGCTAAAGATGGAGAAACATTGGTGATAGTTACTGCCGACCATGAAACCGGTGGTTTGACTTTGGTGGATGGTGACTTGAGCAAAGGTGAAATTCAATGCCGCTTCTCTACAACCAGTCACTCGGGTGTGATGGTTCCGGTATATGCCTTTGGCCCGGGAGCCGAAAACTTCACAGGAATGTATGAAAACTCGGATATATTTCATAAGATTGTTAAACTATTAAAACTTAATAAATAATGAAAAACACAGTATTTGTATGTTTGGTGGCTCTGATGAGCCTGTTGGCTGTCACTGCTCGGGCACAGAGCTGCGGTAATGACAGTATTTATAAGATTCCTTATAAGAATACGTATGTAAAGTCTACATTGGCTGCCGATAATGAATTCCGCACCATGCGTCCTAATTATATGGAAATCCCTACTTTCGAACAAGCTAAAAAAATTCTTCCGGTACCCATCTGGGCAGGTCACGACAAGGAAGTAGAAATGTATTGGAAAGCATGGGAAATCGGTGTGGGTAATATCCGTAATCCGCAACCGGGTTCTGGTTTTGTAAGCCCTTATATTGATACTGCTTATAATGGCAACATTTTTATGTGGGACTCGGCTTTCATCTTGATGTTTGCCCGTTATGGCGAACGTTTCTTCCCATTCCAGAAGACTTTGGATAACTTCTATGCAAAGCAACATCCAGACGGCTTTATCTGTCGCGAAATCATGGCGAACGGTGCCGACTGTTTCGAACGTTACGACCCAACCAGCACTGGCCCGAACTTGTTGCCATGGTGCGAAATGGTCTACTATCATCAGTTTGGAGATACCGAACGTTTACACAAGATTTTCCCGGCACTTTGTGGCTACTATGAATGGCTGAGATTGAACCGTACTTGGCGTAACGGTACTTACTGGACTAGTGGTTGGGGTACAGGTATGGACAATATGCCACGTGTAAAGAGCGAATATAATCCTATTTACAGCCACGGTCACATGATCTGGTTGGATACTAACTTGCAGCAGATTTTCACAGCCGGTTTGTTGTTGGAACTCGGTTTCTATACAGAACGTTGGCAAGAAATTGAAACCTTGGAAGATGAAGCCAAGATGTTGAAGAAGTATGTCCGTGAAAATTTGTGGGATGAAAAGACTGGTTTCCTCTATGACCAATATGCAGATGGCTCTTTGTGTACAACCAAGGGTATCGGTGCATTCTGGGCATTGCATGCCGATGTCTTGACAGACGACCAATTGAAGCGTTTGGTAGCCGAATTGGATAATCCGGAAACTTTCAAGAGACCTTTCCGTGTGCCATCATTGGCTGCTAACCATCCTCGTTACAAAGAAAATGGCCGCTATTGGCAAGGTGGTATTTGGCCGGGTACCAACTACATGATTATGCGTGGTTTGATGGATAAGGGATTCCGCAAGCAAGCTCGCGAAATCGCTTTGAGCCATTACGACCAAATTTTCCAGGTATACAAGAAGACCGGTACTTTCTATGAATACTATGCTCCGGAAGCTGCTGAACCGGGATTTATGGCTCGCGATAACTTTATCGGTTGGACAGGTTTGGCTCCAATTGCTGAATTTATTGAGTTCATCATTGGCATCCGTGGTGATTATCCTACCAAGACCATTGTATGGGATGTGAACTTGACAGAAGCAAACGGTATTGAACGTTATCCTTTCGGTCCGGAAGGCAATATCAGTTTGAAGGCGGCTGCCCGTCGTTCGGCTACAGAAAAGCCACGTATTGAGGTTGATTCAAATATTCCGTTCAAGTTGGTGGTACGCTATGGTGATAAGGAAGAAACTTATCAAGTGGCTGCCGGTAAGTCTAACTATTAATTGAACGACTATGAAGCAAGTTGTAATAGCCGTCGATTTAGGTGGAACCAATACGGTATTTGGGGTAGTCGATAAAGAAGGAAAAGTATTACATCAGACTTCTTTCAAGACTCAGGCATATCCTGAAATTTCTGCCTTTGTGACTCGCTGTGGTGAAGCTGTTTCTTCTTTACTAAAGGAAGTCGGCGGAGCAGAACAAGTAAAAGCCATTGGTATTGGTGCACCCGATGTGAATTATTGGGCACGTACCATCGAGAATGCTACTAATTTGCCATGGAAAGGCATTGTGCCATTGGCTGAGTTGCTCGAAAAGGAAACCGGTATTTCCGTGCGTATTACCAATGATGCAAAAGCAGCAGCATTAGGTGAAATGCTATATGGAGCAGCTAAAGGTATGAAGGATTTTATCATGTTGACCTTAGGAACAGGGGTTGGCAGTGGTATTGTAGTGGATGGAAAATTAGTTTACGGTCGTAAAAGCTTCGCTGGCGAGTTGGGACATGTTTCCATACGTCCGGAAAGCGGACGTCCATGCCCATGTGGCCGAAAAGGTTGTCTGGAAACATATTGCTCGGCTACAGGTGTTGCTCAAACTGCTTGTGAATTGTTGGCTGACTCCCATTATTCCGATAGTTTGTTGCACCGTTTGAACCCATCAGAGATTACATCGAAGGATGTCTTTGAGGCAGCGATGCAGGGAGATGCTTTGTCAAACGAAGTATTCCGATTGACAGGGGAGTGGTTAGGTGAAGCTTGTGCTGATTTTGCCACATTCTCTGATCCGGAAGCCTTTGTTTTCTTCGGAGGACTAACTAAATCGGCCGATTGTTTTATGCCTCATTTGGTAGAAACCTATCAAAAGACGGTGTTCGATAATTATAAGGGAACAGCAAAGTTTTTGATTTCTACGTTAAAGGATGGAGAGGCCGCTCTTTTAGGTGCTGCAGCTTTAGCCTGGTTGGATGAAACTGTCTGATTTCTTTGTGGAAGTAAGATTTTTTACTAATTTTGAGCCGAATCAAAACATTTTAAATTAGAACATGATTATGAATAAAAAATTATGGGTAACAGCGGCTTTGGCCTTGAGCATGTCTGCTACTGATGTAGTAGCTTCGACATTGGAAGAAGGTAATTTGGTTGCCGTGTGCGATAATGTAGGCAAATTTGTAAGCCAACGTCCAAAAAAATCAGAACGTTTGTTTAAGTCTGATGCAGTTGAAAAGAAAATTCAGGAAATCAAGAAGATGTTGACCAATCCTTATTTGGCTTGGATGTTCGAAAATTGTTTCCCTAATACCTTGGATACTACCGTTCACTACCGCAAGTTGGATGGTGAAGATGATACTTTTGTTTACACCGGTGATATTCACGCCATGTGGTTGCGTGACTCGGGTGCACAAGTTTGGCCTTACGTTCAGTTGGCCAACGAAGATCCTGAATTGAAGAAGATGCTTCGCGGAGTTATCTTACGTCAATTCAAGTGCATTAATATCGACCCGTATGCAAATGCGTTCAACGATGGTCCGGTTGGTGGACATTGGCAATCGGATATGACCGATATGAAGCCGGAATTGCATGAACGTAAATACGAAATTGACTCTTTGTGTTATCCTATCCGTTTGGCCTACCATTATTGGCAAGTAACCGGTGATAATTCCATCTTTACTTCAGGAATTTGGGTACAAGCTGTGGAAAATGTATTGAAGACTTTCAAGGAACAACAACGTAAAGACGGTCCTGGCCCATACAGATTCCAACGTGTGACTGAAACGGCTACTGATACCGTAGAAAATAGCGGTAAGGGTCATCCTGCTAATCCGGTTGGCTTGATTGTATCAGTGTTCCGTCCGTCTGATGATGCAACAACTTTCCCATTCTTGGTTCCTTCAAACTTCTTTGCGGTTACTTCTTTGCGTAAGGCTGCTGAGATTTTGACAACAGTCAATAAGAATGAAGCACTGGCAAAGGAATGTAAGGATTTGGCTGATGAAGTAGAAGAAGCATTGCGTAAATATGCTACTTACAATCATCCGAAGTATGGTACAATCTATGCTTTCGAAGTGGATGGTTACGGCAATCACATGTTGATGGACGATGCCAATGTACCTAGCTTGTTAGGCTTGGCTTATTTGGGTGATGTGGAATTGAACGATCCGATTTATCAGAATACCCGTCGTTTTGTTTGGAGCGAAGATAATCCTTATTTCTTCAAAGGCACAGCCGGCGAAGGTATTGGTGGTCCGCACTGTGGTTACGACATGGTATGGCCGATGAGTATCATGATGAAGGCATTTACCAGCCAATGTGATAAAGAAATTGCTGAATGTATTACCATGTTGATGAAGACCGATGCAGGTACAGGTTTCATGCATGAATCTTTCCATAAGAACGATGCTAAGAAATTTACTCGCGAATGGTTTGCATGGCAGAATACTCTATTCGGAGAATTGATTATCAAGTTGGTGAACGATGGTAAGTTGGATTTGCTGAATAGTTTGAAGTAATATAAAAAAGAAGAGGATGTGCATTTGCACATCCTCTTTCTTTTTAGCCTTTACAAATATTCTCAATACGTTGCAACTCTTCTATGCTAAAGCCAGGACTATGAATTGCTTTTAAGTTGTTCTCAAGCTGATTGACGGAACTTGAACCAATAATCACACTCGTTACTAAATCATCCTTCAGAAGCCATGCCAATGCCATTTCAGCCAATGATTGGCCACGCTCGCAAGCCAAGTCGTTCAAAGCCTTCATACGTCCCAATACATTTTCGGTCAGTGTTTCTTTCTTCAAATGACCTCCGTTTGCTATTCTAGAACCCTCTGGTATTCCATTTAGATAACGATTCGTTAGCAGTCCTTCAGCCAATGGAGAGAATGCAATGAATCCTGATCCGTTTTCTTTAGCCTGTTGTAAAATGCCTTCTTCTACATCCCTAACGAACATGCTATATTTACCTTGATATAATAGGCATGGAACATCGTGAGCAGCTAAATAATCATAGCATATTTTAGCAGACTCGGTAGGGTAGTTGGATATTCCCACGTATAAGGCTTTTCCTTGACGCACAATGTCCACAAGTGCTTGTGCAGTTTCTTCTATCGGGGTATTAGGGTCCGGACGATGCGTATAGAATAAGTCTACGTACTCCAGATTCATTCTTTTAAGACTTTGGTTAAGGCTGGCAAACAAGTACTTTCGCGAACCCCAGTTTCCATAAGGGCCAGGCCACATGTCGTATCCGGCTTTGGATGAAATGAACAATTCATCGCGGTAGGGCATGAAGGACTTTTTCATAATTAGTCCGAATGTTTCTTCGGCCGATCCATAGGATGGGCCGTAATTGTTTGCCAAATCGAAATGAGTAATGCCATGGTCAAAAGCATAGTGTGCCATATCCATAGAGTTAGACAAGGTGTTTACATCACCAAAGTTGTGCCATAGTCCCAAAGAAATTTCAGGTAGTAAGATTCCACTTTTACCGCAACGGCGATATTTCATACCGTTTTCATAGCGGTTGGCTTCTGGAGAGTAGATAGGTTTAATCATATACATACGAGTTTGGAAGCATTAGATGCTTTGTTGTGAATTATTTATTGCAAATATAATTATTCTATCGTAGAAACCGATGATAAACAAGTTTACTTTTTGGGAGTTTTCTAATAAAAAAAGCCCCACTCCAATGGAGCGGGGCTTTTATATTTGAGCTTAAACTAAGTACCAGTTAATTAATTATAACCTGGGTTCTGAGTCAAGTTCGGGTTACGTTGCAATTCGTCTGGAGAAATCGGCCACAACAAGTCAGAATCCTTGATTGTGTAACCAGATGCATTAGCTGCACCTACCAAGTTAACAAACTTCACATCACCCTGAACAGTTTCAGAGATTACAGGGAATTTCTTAGTACGAACACAGTCATCCCAAATCTTGAAGTCGAATGGCAATTCACGAAGACGTTCTTTCCAGCATTCTTCAACGAAAGCTTCCTTAGACATAGCAGCCAACTTAGCAGTGAGAGAAGCTTCTGTTTCGTTCATGTAAGCACGAGCCTTAACTTGAGCCAAGTAAGGAGCAGCTTCAGCTACTGTACCTGATTGAGCGATAGCTTCTGCAGCAAGCAACAAAGCTTCAGCGTAACGGTAGATGTCACGGTCCTTAGAGCTGTAACCATTTACCAACATATCTTCGTAAGTATAGAAGTACCATGCACCAGGGCCATCCTTCTTTTCACGCTTCCAAGTGAGCTTTGGATTGTCAGGGTGAGTGAATTCCCAGTGATAGAATTGGTTAGGTAATGCACGCATGTCACCAGCTTCGTATACGTTCAAGTATGATGGGATTGGGCCATAGATACGTTCTGCGATAGAGTACTTACAAGCATCACCCCAAGACAAAATAGAAGCATCGAATGCCATAGGAGACCAACGAGAAGCGTTAGAGATACCTCCTTGATATTCATATGCATAGATAGTTTCAGCCAAACCATCTTCAGTACGGAGTTGGTTCCATGCAGATTCCATCTTGGTAGTTTCATAGTTAGCTTCTGTGATAGCAGTCTTGTGAGCAGTCAAAGCGTGCTTTGAATTCAAAACAGTCTTGATAGCTGCAGCAGCATCAGCATTCTTACCTTGATAGAAGTAAGCATCAGCCAAAATCATGGCAGCAGCATGCTTAGTTACGCGGAACTTGTTTTCACCGAATGTTGCATCAGGAAGAGCGTCAACGGCATCCTTCAAGTCTGATTCAATCTGAGCATAGATAGTTGCGGTAGCTGTACGTGGCAACATCATATCGTCTGTAGATGCAGCGAATGGTTCTGTATAGAAAGGAACGTCACCATACAATTTTACCAAGAAGAAGTAGTTCCATGCACGGAAGAACTTAGCTTCAGCAACATATTGTGCAGCCTTAGCTGGATCGATATTATTGATA
>JAFQNW010000054.1 GCA_017420875.1 Bacteroidaceae bacterium | reverse complement strand
GCAGCTGATGGTGATGTGGATAGCTGTCCCGGCATACGAGATGGCGTTATCGGTCAGGTTGCGGAAGATGGAATACAACATGGAGGCATTTCCTTGAAGATGGATATCTTCGGGTAATTGGTTGAAAGCTTTGATCTGTTTCTCTTCAAGTTCCAGCGATACTTCATTCAAGATGTTTTGCATCATCTGGTAGAGGTTGACGGTTTCCTTTTCGCCCATGCTTGGAGCTTCTTCCATGCGGGTGAGTAGGGAGATGTCGCGAAGCAAGTGGGTGAGTCGGTTGCTTTGTGCATAACTCCTGGTCAGGAATGCATCGATTCTTTCGCGGGAGAGAGTAGGATTGTTGACAATGGTTTCCAGATAGCCTTGAATACTGCTTACGGGAGTTTTCAATTCGTGGGCAATGTTTTGGGTCAGTTGTCTCTTTAGGCGGGCTTGTTCCTCTTCCTGCGTCACGTCATTGATGGAAATCTCAAAACTGTCGTCCTGAAAAATGATGCATTCGATGTCGAAGATACGTCCATCCTTATTTAGATTGAAGGACATTCTTCGTTCTCCGTTCGGAACGGTTTTCTCCTTGTTCTTTAAAATAAAGTCGGAGATAGGAGCAAATTCGGGGATGGAGAATATTTCTTCCGTGCTGCTAAGATTCTTGTCCGATAGGAAATTGATGTATTGTTTGAACAAGTTGTTGGCCAGAATTTCTTCTTTTTGCTTGGTGAAAACTCCCAGTCCTTCACGGGATATTTGGAGGTGGGTAATCAGCTTCTCACGTTCGATGTAAAGAGCTTCCTTCGTACGATGAAGCCGGTGATAGATTTGTACAATGTGTTGGGAGATTTCGCCCAACTCGTTTTTGGGAAATGCCTTTGTTATGTCGGTATGGATAGGTTCATTGCGGTCGGCTCGCATGGCGAAATCCTGCAATTGGCGGATGGATGTTCCCAGTTTGTGGGTAAAACTATAGAAAATCAAGATAAGGATGGCACTGACAATGCCGGCAAACCAAAGGTAGTGGGAATCGGCTTCCAGTGCCTTTGCTAAGTTGACATTATACGGAAGTGCCGAGCGGATGATGATTCCTAGTTTAGGATAGTGCTGGGCGGAATAGAAGAATTGGCTTCCGATGGATTCGGAAAGGCGGTTGATGGAATATCCACTTCCGTTGGCTAGTGCCAATTGCACTTCTTGGCGATTCAGGTGGTTTTTGAATGTCTGGGTATCGTTACGCAAGTTATCGTAAATAACCTTGCCTTGTAAGTCGATAAGGGTGACACGCAAATTCTCCAGCGAATGTTTTTGCACATACGCGTGGAGTAGTTGGTTGTCGAACGATTCCTGTTCGCTCAGATAGTCACTCAAACGCTTGTTGTAATCTTGTAGCTGTGTGTTGAGGAGCTCGGCTTTATAGGCTTTTTCTCGGCGATACTGAAAGGCGATGAAGCAAATGACAAAGGTAAGAAATAGAGCCATGACCGACAAGAATAGTTGCCGGCTGAACGAGAAAAGATGTTTGGTGAGGTGGGGAGCCATGGATGGTGGGGTTATTCGGTTTCAAAACAATATCCGTATCCCAGACGAGTGACAATGCATTTGCCGTATGCTCCGATTTTCTTGCGAAGCCGGGTAATGTTTACGTCAATCGTCCTATCGAGTACATACACTTCTTCTTGCCATACTTTCTCGAGAATGGTTTCTCGAGAAAAAACTCGTCCTTTATTTTGTAATAACAGATAAAGAATCTCGAATTCTTTCTTGGTCAGTGCGATTTCCACTCCACTGATAGATACCTTTTTCTTGATGGTATCCAATACCAGTTCTTTGTATACCAAACGCTCTGCTTGCTCTTTGGGTGCATGATGTGCTGTACGGCGGATAACGGCTTTTACCCGTACCAATACTTCGCGGATAGAGAAAGGTTTGGAGATGTAGTCGTCGGCCCCGATGTTGAATCCGTGAATGGTATCGTTTTCTGTATCTTTGGCAGTAATGAAGATGATGGGGATATGAGCGGTTTTGGCATCCAACTTTATCATCCTGGCCAAATGAAAACCGGAGATTTCTCCCATCATGACATCCAGCAGAAACAAGTGATAAGCAGATAAGTTTAGCTTTAAAGCTTCTTCGGCCGAGTAGGCAGTATCTACTTCGTATCCTTCATTCTCCAAGTTGAACTTGAGTATTTCGCACAAGTCTTCTTCGTCGTCTACAACCAATATTCGATAGTTGTTCATAAGGTCATCTTTTTATGGGTTACAAAAATAACGTATTTTTGTTTGCATTGCAAAGATGGCTATTGGTTATTTCAATATCAAGAAATACGTGTTACAATGATGTTACATTAAATCTTTGTGAACTCTCCGGCGATGGGTTGGTTCATTAGTTGACGGATTTCCTGATCGGACTTGCCATGTCCCAATAAGAACATGAGTTTGGTAAGGAGTGACTCTACCGTGCTATCGTAACCACTGATGACACCGGCATCGAGAAGGTGAAGGCCGGTTTCGTAGCGTCCCATTTCTACCATGCCGGTAGGACATTGCGAGATGTTGACGATGACAATACCTCTTTCTACCGCTTCTTTCAAAAGCTTGATGAACCATGGCTTCTGAGGAGCATTACCCGAACCATAAGTCTTGAGCACTACTGCACGCAAGCCGGGGGTATGAAGGATGTTTCGGATCATGTTTTCCTGAATACCGGGGAACAATGTCAATACAATGACATTAGTGTCGTAAAGGTAATGAGGCTTCAGCGGCAAAGTGGGGTCTGCCTTATGAATCTTGTCGAACTCGTATTTGATGTGAATACCGGCAGTAGCTAAGATTGGATAATTGTACGAACGGAAAGCATTGAAGTTTTCTGCATTGATTTTGGTGGTACGATTACCGCGTAGCAGATGGTTCTCGAAGAAAATGCATACTTCGGGTACAATGGCTGTCCCGTCGGGATGTTTGGCCGCAGCTATCTCGATGGCTGTAATCAGGTTTTCCTTACCGTCGGTACGGAGCTTGCCAATAGGCAACTGGCTTCCGGTCAAGATTACGGGCTTGCTCAAATCTTCGAGCATAAAGCTGAGAGCCGATGCTGTAAACGCCATGGTATCGGTACCATGAAGAATAACAAAACCATCGAACTTGTCGTAATTCTGGTAGATGATTTTTACCAGCTTTGACCAAAGCGAAGGCTCCATGTCCGAAGAGTCAATTGGTGGGGTGAACTGATAGGAACTAATGCTGTAATTGAATCGCTTCAATTCAGGCACGTTTTCCATCAATTGGTCAAACTTGAATGCTTCGAGGGCACCGGTTTCTTGATTTTCAATCATACCGATGGTTCCACCTGTGTAAATTAACAAAACGGAAGGTTGGTTACTGCTGGACATACTATACTTGCTGATTATTAATGCCACAAAGATAGTGCTTTTATAGAAAAAAGGCAAAACTTTGTGGCATTTTTGACTCTTTGATTACTGTTGAAAGCTTAAAAGTGAGATGCTTTTTTCATATCGGATAATTTAAATAGGTCTCGATGTCCTTGTCTCCTCTTCCTGACACGGTCAGTACCACTATATCGGTAGGACAGAAGTTCATCTTTTCCAAAGCTCCCAAGGCGTGCGAACTTTCCAGTGCAGGAATGATTCCTTCCAAACGAGTCAACAAACGGGCGGCTCGGATAGCTTCGTCATCATTGATGGCAAAGACGCAGGCACGCTTTTGTTGGGTAAGATGAGCATACAGAGGCCCTACCCCCGGATAGTCCAACCCCGCTGAGATAGAATAGGCTTCTTCTGGTTCTCCCATTTCGTTTTGGATAATCAAGGTTTTCGCACCGTGCAGGATGCCGGTCTTCCCCAAAAGCATGGTGGCTGCTGTTTGGTTGGTTTCGAGTCCTTTTCCTCCTCCTTCGGCCAGGATAATCTTTACCCGTTCGTCGTCCAAATAATGATAGATGGTGCCGGCTGCATTGCTTCCTCCACCCACGCAAGCTATTAGGTAATCGGGATAATCACGCCCCTCGTGTTCTTGTAATTGTTTCCGGATTTCTTCACTGATGACGGATTGCAGGCGAGCCACCATGTCGGGATAGGGGTGAGGGCCTACGGCCGAGCCTATCAGGTAATAGGTGTCTTCGGAGTGAGAACACCAGTATTGCAAGGCTTCGTTTACGGCATCGTTCAGTGTCATGGTGCCTGAGGTGGCAGGAACAACTTCTGCACCCAGCATTTTCATCTTTTCTACGTTTACTCGTTGACGCTCCATGTCCGTCTTTCCCATGAAGATGGTACATTTCATATCCAGGAGGGCACAAACGGTAGCCGTGGCTACTCCATGCTGACCGGCTCCTGTCTCGGCGATGATGTGTTGCTTTCCCATTCGTTTGGCCAACAAGGCCTGACCGATGGCATTGTTGATTTTGTGGGCTCCCGTATGATTCAAATCTTCCCGTTTCAAGTAGATTTTGCATCCATACTTTTCGCTCAGCCGATGTGCCAAGTAGAGGGGTGATGGGCGTCCCACGTAGTCGCGGAGTAACTGATGAAATTCTTGTTGGAAACTGGGCTCATCTAACACTTGCCGATAAGTTTGTCTCAGCTCGTCGATGCAGGGTTTCAACACTTCGGGGATGTATGTTCCGCCAAATTCTCCGTAATAACCTTCGTTGTTTACTTGATACTTTTTCATTTTCATAAATGTTTAATAAGTTAATGAATAGGGATAAAAAAAGAGAGGGCCTGTCGTAAGTACGACAGGCCCTCTTGTTAGTTCGGTTGATGGATTATCTTGTCAGATAAATACACATGGCTTGTTTCCCTTACGACTTGCGGAGTTGTAAGAGTGCCACCAATTTGTATTTACCATCATCGTTCTCATATTTGTTTGTTTTATCAACAGCAAATGTATTTGTTTTGTTCGGAAAAAGCAAATGCGAAGGCTAATTTTTATTATGCCTTCGCATCTTGTTGGAAATGTCTTTGTCTTTTTAAAGGCTGAAATAATGTTTATTATCTTTGGAATGTTTCCGGATACTTGTGAATGAAGTAGACGGGGGTGCAACTCCAAGCATGGCAAGCACTGTTTACGGGGAAAAAGCCATAAGGCGAGATGAAGTCGTTCTTCGGGTCGTATGCTTCCCAGAAGGTGTCGGCTCCTTTTTTTACCATACCGCCCCAATATTCAGTGAGATAGGAGCGGGCTTCCTGATGCATGCCACATCGCACCATGGCTTCAATCAGATAATGGGTGCCATAAGGAGTACCCGGCATGACGCTTTGCTCGTTGGTCAAGACCTGTTGGATGGCTTCCCTTCCTTCTTTCTCTGTAGTAACTTCACCGATAATCATCCAGGCTTGCGAGAGGACGGACACCTGTCGGTTTGCTCCGCTCACGAATACTTTCTGTTGCTTGTCGTACAGGTGCCGGCGGGCAGCCTTCTTCATGCGGTTGGCTATGCGAGGCCATTCGCTCACTTCTTTTTCCTTGCCAAGCATTTGGGCCAGTTCGTAGCTTTGGCTCAAGGCGAAGAGGATGGCTCCTTGCATCGGAGTGTGTGCGTCCAGCCCGTCACGCCAATCCAGGAAGAACCAGTTGGAGACATATTGATTAGGGTCAAATAAATAATCTTTGTTTACATAGTTCAAGGCATACTCCATCTGCCTACGGGCCACACACCACAGGTCGTGAGCGGTCTCGTAATCGTTCGTATCCTTTAAGTACTCCAAGAGTGTAGAGTTGAACAGCATGCTGTATGTGAGGCAAAGTTGTCCCTTTTGCGGATGAGGCTCGGGATGCTCGAAGATGTTGGCGATTACTACACCGTTTTCGTCCGACAATCCGGCAAAGAGGTAAAGGCATCGTTTGGTAAGCTGGAAGTTCTGGAAGCTATATCGGTTGGCCAGTGCTTCCAGGTATAAGTCGCCTACCCACAGGCGTTGGTCGCGTTTAGGTCCGTCTTCGTAAACGGTTTGCATACATTCACGCAAAGTTTCGATGGCTACCCGATGAATGTCCTGCACGATGGGTGGGCATTGAGGTTGCAGGTTTGTCTTCACGTCGCCGGCCGAGGATACGGCACGGAAAGTCAGGTTGTCGATGGCAAAGTCATAATAGGCCGAAGAGCCCAGCAACTCGATCTTCAGATAACGGAAGGCAATTCGTCGGGGGATGGATACCGTCTCGTTCAGACGTGTCAAAGTGATGGTTTCGTCTTGCATCCAGGCACGGCTCAGACTTCCTTTCCATGGGTCGAAGGGAGTGTTCAGTTCGGCAGGCGTCTCGGCAAAGGTGAACTTCAAGCGTACGGGAGCATCTTCGCAATTCGTCAAGATGCGGGTATGGAAAGAGAAGTAACCGGTGAGGTGTTTTCCGAAATCCACGGTTACCGTTTTCAGTTCCTTGAAGTTGGTGGTGTATAGTTTTTCAATCTCGTCCTGTTTTTCGAATCTCCATCCTTGATAAGCATTCTTGTCGGCCACGGCCCGAACGATGCTTTGAGGGTGTACGATGGTTTCGTGCAATGCCGGTTTGGCTTCTTCGGCTTTTTGTAGCCAAGCGTTACGCTGGTTGGCGAACAGGTCTTGTGCGTTGCTATTGATAATGGTGAGCAACATCATTGTGCAGAGGGTGAACAGGTGTTTCATGTGTTGAAGATTTTTCTACAAAGGGATATTCATTAAGAGTGATGTTTTAGACGTTTTTTTAAAACGCCTTGACGTTTGGAGCAAAACGCTTTGACGTTTTAGATGAAATGCCTTGGTGTTTTATCGGATTTGCAATACCGTCATTTCGCTATCCGTACCGATTCGGAAAGGAGGGCCCCAAAGCGAAAGGCCGCTCGACACGTAGACATGCGAATGTGCCCATTTACGATAACCATGGCTTTGCTCGTACATATTGTCAACCAGTAGGCTCATGGGCCAGACTTGTCCGCGATGGGTGTGTCCGCAGAACTGGATGTCGATGCCAAGGCTGTCTTTCTTGCCCAATTCGTAAGGCTGATGGTCGAGCAAGAGCGTAGGCTTGTTGGGATCGGCCTTTTTCATGAGTTCGGCAATAGGCATGCGTCGACGGTTGGCACGATCGTCTCGTCCGATGATTTGAAGTCCGTTGGAGAGGGTGACTATCGTGTCGCGAAGCAGACGGATGGGGGTGTTCGCCAAGAATCGTTCGCATTCCTCCATTCCGCTGATGTATTCATGATTTCCCGGCACCATGTAAATGCCCATCGGTGCCTTGAGCTCGTTCAGTTCTTCTTCCATCTTTTGTTGATAGACGGGGAGAAGGCTATTGTCTATCAAATCCCCACCGATGACAACCATATCGGGCTTTTGGGCATTAATCATTTCTACAAACTTTTTCAGTTGAGGCTTTCGGGTACCGTTGCCCAGATGTACGTCGCTGATGGCTACAACTTTCATCGGCTTTCCGCTAATTGGCTTATCCAACGTGATGTCCAGTTGGTTGATGTCCGGATGGATGTAGTTGAAGTATCCGTAAACCAGCAAACAGACAACCGTGCCCAACGCGAGGGGAAAGCCGTATGTCCTCAAAGCAGGGAAAGCCAGTCGGGCAAGGTCAGTGACCAGCAAGGCCAATACCATATAGAGGGTAAACAACAACCACACTGAGCCGATGTTGAACAAGCCTTGGGAGAGGAGTTCGGGAATCTCCGCATGTCGGAAAAATAGGGAGATGACCAAAGCAGAAGCCCCTAGCCAATAGCCAACGGAAATAAGAATTTTCCAAAAGATGGAAAGCTGGGAGAGCATTTGCATAGCTCGGATAAAGATGTAAATGTTGCCACACAAGTATGCAGCTATAATTGCGATGAACATTGTCTTCATGATTATTTATATTGAAGCCTTTTTCTGAATGTGCTGGGTGTCATTCCTTCTTTTTTGTGGAAGATGGTGGAAAATTGCCCCACGTCGTCAAAGCCCAGCGAAAGGGCAATGTCGGATATACTGCTCTCCTGGCCGGCCAGCATTTCCTTGGCCTTCCGTATCAATAGCTGGGTTTGATATTGGGCAGGTGATATGCCGGTGACTCGCTTGAAGGTTTGCCTGAACCACGAATAGCTTACTCCCAACCTGTGGGCAATCTCTTCTGGGGTGAAGCTATGATGAATGTTTTCCTTCATCAAGGTGCGGGCGTCATTGATAAAGCTATCGGTCTTGGAAGATTGGATTCTATAGTTCTTGTTTTTGTAGTACACCAATCCCATCAGGTGTAAAACGATGCTCGAAATGACCTGCTGATAACCGATTTGCTCCAAATCGGCCAACTTCATGCATTCCTTGTATAAAGCCACGACCGATTCGCTTACTCCGATTTCGAGCAGAGCTTCTTTGGGACTGAAGAAAAGGTGCTTTATTTTATCTTCGATGTTTCTGCCATTGAATCCTATCCAGTATTCATCCCATCCGGTCTTCGGATTGGGACGATAGTTGTGCCATTCGCCAGGAAACAATAAAATGATAGTTCCTGCCTTTACTTCGCGTCGTTTGATGGAAGCCGACTCAAAATATCCTTTCCCCTCGTGAATGTATACCAACTGATATTCATTCAACGTCCGGCCAAGTTGAGGCTTGAAGCAATAGGTGTCCGGATGCTTCAAGGCCGGATAGTTAGACTGGGGCTTTACATGCTGTTGTCCGACGGTAGTTGTAAAGATTCCCCAATGCTCATCCAATGGCCCAATGGTCAGGTATTTCAGGAAATTGATTTCCTCGCTTTTAATCATATTGGCAGAAATGAAAGATTTATTGTCCTTGTTGCGTACAAATATAAATATAATTCCTTACTTTTGTTAAAGAAGAAATTTATTTAATGTTAAAGCGTGCGTTATGAAGAAAATATGGTTGGCGACATTGGCTTTGTATATGGGGGTAGGAGTTGCTTTGGCAACGGAAAAGTGTACTCCCTCCAACTTGTTGTGTGATTATCTGGTGAATCCTTTAGGAGTGGACAATCCTCATCCGCGTCTTTCTTGGAGGATACAGGACACTCGGCAAGGTGCCCGTCAAACAGCCTATCAGTTGTGGGTAGGCACCGACTCGGTAGAAGTGGTTCAGGGTAAAGGAATCATGTGGGATACCCAGAAACAACTTTCAGACAAGACCTTGCATCCGTATGCCGGAAAGGCTCTTCTGCCTTTTACCAAATACTATTGGAAAATCAAGGTGTGGGATAAGGACGGTGCCTCCTCGGTATCCGAAGTCAATAGCTTTGAAACGGGCATGATGGATATCAAGAATTGGCAAGGTGCATGGATTGGCGACAATCATGACATTGACTACAAGCCGGCTCCTTATTTCCGCAAGGTTTTTCAGGCGAAGGGAAAAATCAAATCCGCGAAGGCCTATTTGGTTTCCGCCGGTTTGTTTGAACTTTATCTGAATGGCCAGAAGATAGGCGACCATCGTCTGGACCCTTTGTACACTCGCTTCGACCGCAAGAATTTTTATCTGACTTTTGATGTGACTCCACAAGTCAAGGAAGGCAAGAACGCAATGGGTGTTTTGCTGGGAAACGGATGGTTCAATCACCAGTCGATTGCAACCTGGGGATTTCATCAGGCTGCTTGGCGTAATCGTCCGGCTTTTTGTATGGATTTGCGAATCACTTACGAGGATGGTTCGGTCGAAGTAATACCTAGCGACCTCAGTTGGAAGACATCCTCGGGGGCATTGATTTTCAATAGCATCTATACCGCCGAGCATTACGATGCCAGATTGGAGCAAAAGGGATGGAACACGGTAGACTTCGACGATTCCCGTTGGAAGCGAGTTCGTTATCGTCAGGCTCCGTCCAATCAGATTGTTTCCCAACAAGTACAACCTATCCGTGCCGTGGAAGAAATCAAGCCTCAAAAAGTGACTCAGTTGAATGATACGACTTATGTCTTTGATTTTGCCCGCAACATGTCGGGGACTTCCCGCATTCGTATTGCTGGCGAAGCAGGTACGGTGGTCCGTCTCAAGCACGGAGAACGCTTGTACGAAAACGGACATGTAGACTTGTCAAACATCGACGTCTATTATTATCCAAAGGATGATACCGATCCTTTCCAAACCGACATCTTGACCTTGAGCGGACAAGGTGAAGATGACTTTATGGCCCGTTTCAATTACAAAGGATTCAGATATGTGGAAGTGACCACTAGCAAACCGATGAAACTGGACAAACAACATCTGACGGCTTACTTCATTCATAGCGATGTGAATCCAAGAGGAAGCATCCGGACTTCCAATCCTTTGATTGACCGGCTGTGTTGGGCTACAAACAATGCTTATCTGTCCAACTTGATGGGCTATCCTACCGATTGTCCGCAACGCGAAAAGAACGGATGGACGGGCGACGGGCATTTGGCCATTGAAACCGCTTTATACAACTACGATGGTATCACGGTATATGAAAAATGGTTGGGCGATCATCGCGATGAACAACAACCCAATGGCGTGTTGCCCGATATCATCCCGACTCATGGATGGGGATATGGAACGGACAATGGTTTGGACTGGACAAGTACTATTGCCATCATCCCTTGGAATCTTTATCTGTTCTATGGAGACACCAAGCCTTTAGCCGATTGTTATGAAAATATCAAGGCCTATGTAAATTATGTTGACCGTATTGCCCCGAATGGTTTGACAATATGGGGACGTGGCGATTGGGTACCAGTGAAGTCAAAATCAAATAAGGAACTGACCTCCTCCGTTTATTTCTATGTAGATGCTACCATTCTTTCGAAAGCTGCCCAGATGTTCGGTAAGGAAGATGATTATCAGCATTACAAGGCATTGGCCGAAAAGATAAAAGATGCAATCAATGCCAAGTATCTGAATCGTGAAACAGGTATTTATGCTAGCGGTACACAGACAGAACTAAGTGTCCCATTGATGTGGGGAGTGGTACCGGAAGAACTGAAAGAAAAGGTGGTAAAGAATTTGGCTGAAAAAGTTGAACAGGCTGGCTTCCACCTGGATGTTGGTGTGTTGGGAGCTAAAGCTATCTTGAATGCTTTGGGACAGAATGGAGAGTTTGATACCGCTTATAAAGTGGCCGTTCAAGATACTTATCCTTCCTGGGGATGGTGGATTGTGAACGGAGCTACTACTCTGTTGGAAAACTGGGATTTGAAAGCAACGCGTGACATCTCGGATAACCACATGATGTTTGGTGAAATCGGAGGTTGGTTTTATAAAGGAATAGGGGGTATTTTCCCGGATGAAGCTCAACCGGGATTCAAGCATATTCGTTTGGAACCGAATTTCCCACTGGCCTTGACACATTTTGAGGCAAAGCACGATTCACCGCAAGGAGAAATTGTTTCTAAATGGGAGCGTAAAGGCAAACGGTTGACGTATACCGTAAAGGTTCCTGCCAATTGTACGGCAACCTTGAAACTTCCGGCTAGTATCAAAGAGGCCGGTACGATGGAATTGGAGGCCGGTCAACATACCTTCCAACTTCGCTTGAAATAATCAAGGAATCAATAGATACGGATGATAGTTAGATTATGAGTGCAATACATGTTCCTTACTATCATCCGTTTATTTTTTCTGTCAAATACCTATTGGCCTTTTGATTCGTCGGCTTTAGACTTGACTTCTCCTGCAACTACTTCAATCACTTCATCTGGTTGCGGATATTCTTGGCAATCGCAACTCTCTTCATTCGTACAATCCTTGCAAGGGCAATTCTCGCGTAAGCATTGCATTCTTTCATACAAGTTTCTTCTTAATTTCTTTCCTCGATGGCTATGTGCGAAACATGTCAAGGCACTTCCTGCCACTGCTCCAAGGAGCAAACCGATAATTAATTTCCCGTTGTTCATAGATCTTTACTCTTTTAATGTTTCATTAATGAACACTCCCAGGCTGAATTTGGTTTAGGAGGTATCAGTTAATTAATCATTAAAAAAGAAGATTATGAAGCAAAATGTATGGACACGCATCGTTGCCATTATATTGGTGGCCTTGTTGTTATGGTGGCTCTTTTGGGCTATCTTGATTGATGAGGATGAAAAACAAATGGAACTTCCGGAAACAGAAGTCATTGTTGAGTGAACAAAAGAGGTGCCAGTCATGTTATAAAGACAAACTGCCATCTGGTTGAGCGATAATCAGCAAGGATTTAGACATAGTATGTGATTTTAAGGTTAACTCTTCCGAAGCCCTGACTTGTGAAAGCCGGGGCTTTTGTTTTTCTAGTGTTAATCTTTCCTAACCTTTAGGCAGAAAAGCGTGAGCTTTTGTTGTTTAATGAAAAGATTTGAGAAATTATCCGTATTTTCGCATATTAACTAAAAAGACTTGAATATGAAAATGATGAATTATTCTGTAATAAGAGGCATCTGTGCTGTGGTGATTGGTTTATTGTTGGTCGTATGGCCCGAAACTGCTATCCTGTATTTGGTAATAGCCATTGGTGCCTTGTTTTTGATTCCGGGTTTAGTTTCCATCGTTTCTTATGTGATGAATGGACGAAAGTTACGGATGCCTTTCCCTATTGTCAGTGTGGGAAGTTCGTTGTTCGGACTTTGGCTGATGATTTCACCGGCGTTTTTCGTCGGGATTCTGATGTATGTTTTGGGAGTTGTATTGGTGTTTGCCGGTATTAGCCAGATTATAACCTTGCTGAATACCCGTAGTTGGACACCGGTTGCTACTGGCTATTTTGTAATTCCTGTTTTGGTGTTGTTGGCTGGTATGGTGGTCTTGCTCAATCCTTTTGCGGCTGCTACCATTCCGTTCATCATTTTGGGCGTAAGCTGTATGGTATATGGAATTTCGGATATTATCAACCGCATACGCTTCCGTAAGAAGGATAATTATCAAGAAGTCGTGGTCGAAGAAGTAACACCTATCGAAGAAGTACCTGATCAAATAGAACAAAAATGATGAAAAGAGTTTGGCTGTTGTGGGGATTGATTGTTTTGTTTTCTGCATGCAAACATGTGCCCAGTAAGTTTGAAGATATGCAGCAAGAGTGCAAGGACATCAAGGCAAAAGCTATTTTGTGGGTCGACAAGGCTAAAGGAGAAAAAGTGACCGATTGGGGACATTTCCGTAATGTGAAGATAAAGGCCTATGTCCACTCCGATGGAACCTTTCGTATCATGTCGTGGTGCAAGAAACCGGAAAAAGATGTGGTAGCTTATCTTGAAAAGCGGGTAGCAGTTTTTCAGATAGACAAGTTCTTTTTTGATGAAGGCTATCTTGAACCGGGTGAACAATATTTGCAGTTGAAGTATGTCCCCGAAAAAGTGAATCGAAGATGAGTGAAATAAAGAAAGAAACATTCCCTATATTGGGAATGAGTTGTGCTTCCTGTGCAGCTCGGGTCGATAAGACATTGAATAGTCAGCCCGGTGTACAGGAAGCATCTGTTAACTATGCAGCAGCTACGGCACAGGTAGTCTATGATTCGGACATTTGCTCGTCCATGATGTTGAAAGTTGCTGTCCAACAAGCTGGTTATGATTTGTTGTTAGAAGAGGAAGCTGCCGATGAGGAAGTGGAACAAGCCTATAAGACTCAATACGAGTCCTTAAAAAAGCGGACATTGGGGGCCGTGGCTTTAGCCATACCAATCATGATTCTCAGTATGGCTTTTATGCATGTGTGGTGGATAAATTATATTGTATGGTTGTTGGCCACTCCTGTTGTGTTTGTGCTGGGACAGAACTTTTTCATCAATGCATGGCGACAATTAAAGCATGGCACCTGTAACATGGATACCTTGGTGGCCAATAGTACAGGGATAGCTTATCTGTTCAGTGTATTCAATTTGTTCTTTCCTGAATTCTGGTTATCTCGTGGTATTGAACCTCATGTGTATTTCGAGGCAGCCAGTGTAATCATTGCTTTTATTTTATTAGGAAGATTGTTGGAGGCACGAGCAAAAAGAAATACATCCACAGCCATTCGTAAGTTGATAGGACTTCAACCCAAGATGGTGACAATCGTAACTCAGGATGGAGAACGCATATCTCCGATTTCCGAGATTCGTCCAGGGAATATGATTGTCGTTAAGCCTGGCGAACGTATCGCAGTAGATGGTGTTGTGGCGGAAGGTAATTCTTTTGTAGACGAAGGAATGCTTACAGGCGAACCCATACCGGTACGTAAACAGAAAGGTGACCAGGTTTATGCCGGCACCATTAACCAAAAAGGTGTTTTTCGGTTTTATGCAGACAAGGTAGGGCAAGACACCTTGTTGGCACAGATTATTCGGTTGGTGCAGGATGCCCAAGGAAGTAAGGCTCCTGTACAGAAATTGGTCGATAAGATAGCTTCCATCTTTGTACCGGTCATATTGCTAATCTCTGTTGTGACCTTTATTACTTGGGTGTTGTTGGATACAGAGAATGGAATTACACATGGTTTGTTGGCCATGGTTACCGTTTTGATTATCGCTTGTCCATGTGCATTGGGATTGGCTACTCCTACTGCAATTATGGTAGGAATAGGAAAGGGGGCTGAACAAGGAATCCTGATTAAAGATGCCGAAAGCCTGGAGGTTGCAAAGAATGTCAATGCGGTAGTCTTGGACAAAACAGGCACCTTAACCGAAGGGCATCCGGTCGTGACTGATGCTTTCTGGAACACTTCGGATGCTTCGCTGAAAAAGATATTCTACAATCTAGAAAAATCATCCGAACACCCTTTAGCAGAAGCAGTGGTTAAATCGATGAAGCAGGAAACTCTTGTGCAGGTAGACAAATTCAAGAGCCTATCGGGAAGAGGAGTAGAAGGGATGGTGGATGGACAATATTTTTATGCCGGCAACCCAAAGTTGATGGAAGAAAAAGGTATCGTTTGGGAGGATGCATTACGAGCGAAGGCTAACAATTGGATTCGCGAAGCCAAAACAGTCATTGCTTTTGCCGATAGTCAGAAGGTATTGGCGGTTTATGCAATTACCGACCGCTTAAAATCGACATCGCAGGAAGCTGTCCATCGTTTGCATGAACAAGGAGTGGAAGTTTGGATGCTTACCGGCGACCAACCGGAAGCTGCCCGTGCTGTTGCCGACCAAGTAGGAATCACTTGCTTTAAAGCCGGAGTGCTTCCTCAGGAAAAGGCCGAGTTTGTTCGACAACTTCAAAATGAAGGAAAGAAAGTGGCGATGGTTGGCGATGGTATCAATGATAGTGCAGCTTTGGCACAAGCCGACCTCAGTATTGCCATGGGGCATGGAAGCGATATTGCTATGGATACCGCGATGGTGACCATTCTTTCATCCGATTTAATGAAGATTTCAGATACCATCCGTTTGTCTCAACTGACGGTACGTACCATTCGACAAAACTTGTTTTGGGCATTTATCTATAACCTGATTGGAGTGCCCATTGCAGCCGGCGTGTTGTATCCGTTCAATGGCTTCTTGTTGAATCCGATGGTTGGTGGAGCAGCTATGGCATTCAGTAGTGTCAGTGTGGTAACCAATAGTTTGCGTTTGAAACGAAAAAAGATTGGTGAATCGATTACGGCTCCGGTTAATGAAGTGATAGAACCGGTAATAGAAGAACAGGTAGCCGTAACAGTTAGACAATACCAAGTGGACGGAATGATGTGCAAGCATTGTGTGGGACGGGTAGAAAGGGCTTTGAATGGGGTGGAAGGATTGAAAGCAACGGTTACATTAGACCCACCTGTTGCTGTAATCGAGTTTGCTTCCAATGTGCTTCCAGTTGAAGAACTGCAACAAATTTTACAGGAAAAGGCCGGTGATTATCAAATATCCGAATAATTCAGTATTTTTGTAGGGAATATAAATCTTTTTTGAAACATGAAGAAACAAATACTATGGGTAGGTGCTCTTTGCATGGGATTATGTGCATCTGCCGAAAACATTGAAGTTAAATCGTTTCGACACGTAGGCCCGTTTACGGTGCAACAACCTTTTATGGTCGATACGATAGATGTCCATTCGAAGGCGTTTTCTATCAAGGCTTTCTTGGATACACCTGTATCATTGGAACAATTGAACGGAGGAACCGTTTTTCAGGGCAATGTGTTGCCTTCTGTCACTAATGGACATGCCTTGCAATTGTTGGGTTTTGCTTTGGAGAATACATCTTATACCAAGGCTAAACTAAACATTTCCGGATTGAATAATTATCAGGTTCTTGTGGATGGGAAAAAGCACGATGGAACTGAATTGACATTGGAACCTTCTACACATTCCATAGTCATCAAGTGCTTGTCCGAAGCAGGGAAAACAGACTCTTTGAAGGTAATGCTTGAAACAGAAAAAGAAGGGGTCGTTTCATTACGTGAAGATGGAAAAAAGCTTTACACACTGAAAGATGTTTTGCATGGAACCCGTTACTCATCCGTCAGCCTCTCTCCCGATGGCAAATTCTTGATAGCTTCGTATCAGACAACCGTCGAAGGGGGTAAATCATCCGGAATGACAAAAGTCAAAGAATTGTCCAGCGGCAAAGTGTTGGCTCAACGTAGCGAACGCTTACAATGGATGCCTCGTAGTAACCGATATTATTATACACGCAATGGAGTGGAAGGTCGCCAACTGGTAACGGTCGATCCGCTGACCGGACAAGAAAGCATCTTGGCTGATAACCTTCCAAATGGGTATTTCCAAATGGCTCCAACTGAAGATTGGTTGTTGTATTCTTTGACTCAAGAAGGACCAAAGGAAAGAAAAGAAATTTACGAAGTCATCGAACCGGACGACCGCCAGCCGGGATGGCGTAACCGTTCGTATCTGGCCAAATTCGATCTTAAAACAGGCTTGATGCAACCATTGACTTTCGGGTATCACAATGCATGGGGCATGGATATCTCTGCTGATGGACGATATGTGTTGATGATGACCAGTCAAAGCCGATTGACTCAGCGTCCTACCACATTGAATTCATTGTATCGTTTGGATGTGCAGACCATGAAGGCCGAACTATTGGTCGAAAAGGATGGTTTCTTGGGTAGTGCAAAATTTTCGCCAGATGCCCATCAAATATTGGTGACTGGCTCACCGGAAGCTTTCAAGGGCATTGGCAAAAAAGTGAAAGAAGGACAAATTCCGAATCAATATGATTATCAGTTGTTCCTGATGAATTTAGCAGATAAGCAGGTGACTCCTCTGACCGTTGACTTCAATCCGAGTGTACAACAGGTGGTTTGGAGTAAGGTAGACGGACAGGTTTATTTTACTGCCGAGAATAGGGACTATGTCAGTTTGTATCGACTGAATCCGGCTAATGGAAAAATTCAACAATTGGAAGTAAAAGAGGAATTGTTGAAAGGTATCTCATTGTCGTCCACTACACCTTTGTTGGCTTATTATGGACAAGGAACCATGAATTCCGACCGTCTGTATACCATGGATACGAAAAAAGAAAAGCAAGTTTTGGTGGAAGACCTGAGCAAAGCAATCTTGAAAGATGTTCAGTTGGGTGAATGTAAGGATTGGAATTTCATCAATTCCAAGGGTGATACCATTTATGGACGTTACTATTTACCGCCTTACTTTGATGCCACCAAGAAATATCCGATGATTGTGAATTATTACGGAGGCTGTAGCCCTACCGGACGCAATTTCGAAAGCCGTTATCCGCATCATGCTTATGCAGCTTTGGGTTATGTCGTTTATGTAGTGCAGCCTAGTGGTGCCAGTGGCTTTGGCCAGGAATTTGGTGCCCGCCATGTTAATACAGCCGGTGAAGGACCTGCCCAGGACATCATCGAAGGAACCAAGAAATTCTGCGAAGCACATACCTTTGTCAATAGCAAGAAGATAGGTTGTATCGGTGCTTCCTATGGTGGATTCATGACACAATATCTTCAGACGAAGACCGATATCTTTGCAGCAGCCATTTCGCATGCCGGCATCAGTGACCATACCAGTTATTGGGGCGAAGGATATTGGGGATATTCGTATAGCGAAGTGAGCATGGCCAACAGCTATCCGTGGACACGTAAGGACCTTTATGTAGAACGCAGTCCGCTTTTCAATGCCGACAAGATTCACACGCCTTTGCTGTTTGTTCATGGTGATTCGGACGTGAATGTGCCGGTAGGAGAAAGTATCCAGATGTACACAGCCTTGAAACTCCTCGGACGCGAAACGGCAATGGTATTGGTTACCGGTCAAGACCACCATATCGTAGATTACGGCAAGCGTATCCAATGGCAGAATACGATTTGGGCATGGTTTGCCAAGTGGTTGCAGGATGACCCTACTTGGTGGAATGCTATTTACAAACCGAAAGCACTCTAAAACAGAAATGCCAAGGCGTTTGAGGTAAAACGCCTTGGCATTTTGATTCAAACGCCTTGGCGTTTTTAAATAATGCCTTTCAAGTTCAAATAGCCGAATTGAATGTCATCATTGAATGAAAAGATGATCCGGTGATGTTGTTCATCGTAACAACAATGAGTGATGTCGTAGCCGATGTTCAATGTCTTTTCATAATTCCCTTTTAAGTCGAAGATGTGTATTTGTCTTTTTTTACTTGTAGGTCTTGCCTCTCCCGAATAAGGAACAAGTATATTTTGTGGAGTAATCAATGGTTCTCCAAATGTTTCCAACCCTTTCGTTGGCCAGTTAGGTCCATAAATATAACATTGAATGTTACCATCCAAGTCCGAAATATTCATTAGGTCATAATTGTAATAAGCTTCCACTAGCATCTTTTTTTCCATAGATACAGCCAAATGGGTCCTTTTATTGTGGACTTCAGGATGCTTTTCTCCAATAATCTTGATATCCCCTGTTGTCATGTTCCACTTCCCGATATGTTGGTCGAAGGTAGATGCACTGGTCGGTAAAATGATTCTTCCATAGCATAAAGTATCATTCACATAATGAAAATCGCTAGGAATTTGGTCCCTTTTGATATTCATCTTTATTTGTTGTTGATAACTTTCGGGCATTGCCAGTACACTGTCTATGTCATAGCTGAATATTTTATATTTGCTGTTGTCGGAGATATAAAACTTACGGCGTACTTCATCGGTAATTAGATGTCCCATGTTGGTAATTTCATAAGGACCTTGACCTTTGGTCCCAAAGCTAGCCAGATGGTGAAAGTCCGCTTTGTTGAAAACATGGATGACTTTGTCGTACGCTTGATAGTCGGTTATAATCAGGTAGTCTTTGGAGAGATAGGTATTTGATGAGCTCCCAATCAAAACATCACCTGTATCAATTTCCTTGATTTCACTTTTTACATCGACTACCTTGTCTCGGCTGTTTTGATGCTTGTCGCCTTCCGTTTGCGAAGTGCATGCACTCATTAATAGAAGGACAAAAAGATACATCCCTTTATTCATAGGTTCATATTTTATTTTTTTAGCATCAAAAGTAGGAGAAAACCGTCCTTTCTTCAAGTTTGAAATCTGAAATCTTTCTGAAATCTTTCGTCTCCTCTGTTTTTGTAGTGTCTTTTTCATTACTTTTGCCGATAAAATCGGAGAATATGGAATATCGTAACTTTATAAAATTGGTGGGGTTGTTGCTTCTCTTTGCTGTATTGCTGACTGCGGTTTATAGTAGCAAAAGGCGAATTGAAGCAAGTATTGATGATGCTTTTAAATATGCAATTGAACAAGATTACCAAAATCGGAAGGACTATGTGAGAGGACTTACCAGGCAATACTCTCGTTTCTTTAGAAATAATCCTATACATCCAGTCGTGGAACGTAAGATAGGTAGCTATTCGTTTCGAACTTCGGATGGTATAACGACTTATACGTTTGCCGATAGTGTTCCGGAAGAAGTAGCCAAGCGTTTATTGAACCAACATTTGATGGATCAATTATGTAAACTGAATCCTAATCACGTGAAGAAGAAATTTCAGGGATACTTGAATAATAAAGATGTTCAAGCATCGGTTGGGGTACTATGTTTGCGTGATACAGCATGTTATTGGAGCGAAGCCGATTCCATTGTGCCAAAGAATGCTTATTCTACTCCTCGCCATACATTGGATTTGACCGGCACTTTGAAGGTACAAGCGTGGGCAGACTATGGATGGGGTGAAGTGTTGGCACATCTCGATCCGGTGACTTATTTGATGTTACTTCTTTTGGCTGGTTTAGGTTTATGGGTATGGCCGTCTTCGAAAAGCCCGAAGCAGGAAATAGAAGCTGAAGAATCGGAAGAGGAGTCGAATAAAGGTATATGGATTGATTCGGAAAAGCAAGAATTGTATGTAGATGGCGTGTTGTGTACGATCAGACGTTTGGATTTAGCCTTGTTGCAAATGCTATATGAACAGCAAGGAGAATGTGTAACCCGTGAAGAAATCAAACAACGATTTTGGCCGACCGATAACAATGCAGGAGAGAAAATAGATAGTCACATTAAGAATATTCGGAAAATATTGAAAGATTTTCCACGTTATCAGGTGACGACAGTCAGAGGAAAAGGATATTATCTGTCGGAGGTGTGAAAAAGTCTTAAAATGGGTGTGGAATGGTTCTTCCTTGATTGATATTCGTTACATTTGCGAATCTTTGTGATAATAGTAAACCTTAAAACATATCATGGAAAACCAACAGAGTAAAACGTATCTTATCAGTATAGTCGTTGTGGCTATTCTGGGCGGTCTGCTTTTCGGGTATGATACCGCCGTCATTTCAGGAGCCGAAAAAGGGCTTCAGGCTTTCTTCTTGGGAGCAAGCGATTTTGTTTATACCGATGCCATGCACGGATTCACTTCATCCAGTGCCTTGATAGGCTGTATCATCGGTAGTGCCATATCTGGCTATATGGCATCCAACTTCGGACGCAAGAAATCATTGATTTTCGCCGGTATCTGTTTCTTCTTGTCGGCTTTGGGTTCGTATAATCCCGAATTCCTTTTCTTTGAATATGGCAAGCCTTCATACGATTTGTTGGTCGCTTTTAATCTGTATCGTGTATTAGGAGGTGTCGGTGTAGGTTTGGCCTCAGCTATCTGTCCGATGTACATTGCCGAAGTGGCTCCATCGAATATCCGTGGTACATTGGTTTCTTGGAATCAGTTTGCCATCATTTTCGGCCAGTTGTTGGTGTATTTTGTGAACTTCCTCATTTTGGGTGAACATACCAATCCGATTATTGAAAAGACTGCTCAAGGTGTATATAATGTAGTAGCAGGTTCTGACCCTTGGACCGTCGAAACAGGTTGGCGTTACATGTTTGGTAGCGAAGCTGTTCCTGCCGGTTTGTTCGCTTTGCTGATTTGTTTTGTGCCTGAAACTCCAAGATATTTGGCTATGTGCGGTCAGGACAACAAGGCATTGCATGTACTTACTCGTATCAATGGGGTGGAAAGGGCCAAAGCCATTCTACAAGAGATCAAGGCTACAGCCGAAGAAAAGACCGAACGCTTGTTCACTTATGGTTGGGTGGTGATTTTCGTAGGTATCATGTTGTCTGTCTTCCAACAGGCCGTAGGTATCAATGCCGTGCTTTACTTTGCTCCACGTATTTTCGAATCCATGAACATGGGTAATCCGATGGTGCAAACCGTCATTATGGGTATCGTGAACATTCTCTTCACTTTGGTGGCGATCTTTACCGTAGAAAAATGGGGACGCAAACCGTTGCTTATTTATGGTTCTATCGGTATGGCTATCGGTGCTGCCGGTGTTGCACTTTCCAACCTTTGGGCGTTGCCTCCTATTGTTTCGGTTGTCAGCATCATGGTATACTCGGCATCGTTCATGTTCTCTTGGGGACCCATCTGCTGGGTGTTGATTTCCGAAATCTTCCCGAATACCATTCGTGGTGCAGCAGTAGCCATTGCTGTAGCTTTCCAATGGATATTCAACTTCATCGTTTCATCCACATTCGTGCCGATGTATAACATGCAGTTGCCGGGAATGGATAATTTTGGACATATCTTTGCGTATGCATTGTATGGAATCATCTGTGTGATTGCGGCCATCTTTGTTTGGAAACTTGTTCCGGAAACCAAGGGCAAGACTTTGGAAGATATGAACAAGCTTTGGCTGGAAAGAAAAAATAAATAAGGTATAATTGTACACATTTAATTGTCTAAAAACATAACATGTCTGGGGTTGCTTCGTTGGGATGACGCGGCAACCTTTTTTTTGATATTTGTTTTGAAAAAAGTAGTCTGTTAACGATACGAATCACCTGAATCTTCCTGTTTGGATATTGATTTATCGTTTGGAAGGGAAAAAACGTAAAGAATTTCTTGTATTTTTCGTTCATTTTCGATAATTTTGTTAGCAGAAGAGTTAAACCTAAAAAATATAAAACCATGAATTTTACAATGAAAATGACATTGGCTGCTTTTGCATGCCTTGTTTGTGTAGGTGCAAACGCACAGGAAAAGAAGTATCCTGAACAAGAAAGAATGAGACCGGGTATGTCTGAATATTGGACTCCACAGCCTAAGGTGATTACTCCGGGTGATATCAAGACTAACAGTGCTCCATCGGATGCAATCATTTTGTTCGACGGTAAGGACCTTTCTGCATGGGAAAGTGCAAGAGGTGGCGGTCCGGCTGAATGGGATGTTCATGATGGCGTATTTACAGTAAACAAGAAGAAAGGTGACATCTTGACCAAGCAATCTTTCGAAAGCTTCCAGTTGCACATCGAATGGTGCGTTCCTGAAAACATTACAGGTACAAGCCAAGGTCGTGGTAACAGTGGTGTATTCTTGCAGGATATGTATGAAATCCAGATTTTGGACTGCTACAACAACGAAACATACGTAAACGGTCAGACTGGTAGTGTGTACAAGCAAACTCCTCCTTTGGCAAATGCTATGCGTAAGCCAGGCGAATGGAATGTGTACGACATTATCTACACTGCTCCTGTATTTAAGGAAGATGGTACTTACCGCGTTCCTCCTCATGTAACAGTTATCCATAATGGTGTAGTATTGCAGAACAACACTACTATCTTGGGTACAACTGAATACATTGGTTTCCCGAAGGTAAAGAAGCACGGTGCAGGTAAGATTCGTTTGCAGTCACACGGTGACCCAAGTGAACCTATCAGCTTCCGTAACATTTGGATTCGTGAAATGTAATTTTAGCAAGATGCTTAGTTCAGGTGGATATGCCATTCGGCATATCCACCTTTTTTTAGGTTCTTTTGGTGCTTTCAAGGAATTTTGCGATATTGCAGAAGTAAACTTAAAATCTAAAAAACGATGAAATTATCTGTTATATGGTTGGCTCTTTGCTTGGCTTGTACTACATCCATCAGTGCCAAGAATTGGGAAGCGAAATGGATTACTTCCAGCGAATGCCAAACTCGGAGCAATAGTTGGATTTGTTTCCAGAAGAATGTGGAATTACCTGCACCGGATGGGCAAAAAGTATATGCCGATATTGCTGTGGACAGTAAATACTGGTTATGGATTAATGGAGAAATGGTGGTGTTCGAAGGAGGCTTGAAGCGAGGTCCTAATCCCAACGACACCTATTACGACCGGGTAGATATTACCAAACATTTGGTAGCAGGCGAAAACAGCATCGCTATCTTGATGTGGTATTTCGGGAAAGACGGTTTTTCGCATAAGAGCAGCGGTAAGGCTGGCCTGTTGTTCGATTGCCAGACAGATCGGTACAAGATTCTTTCGGACGACACTTGGAAGTGTAAGTTCTACGATGCCTATGAAGAAACAGGCAAGCCGCATCCCAATTATCGTTTGCCGGAATCAAATGTCCGTTTCAATGCACAAAAAGAAATTGTCGGATGGACAGAAAAAGGTGCCAATCCATCTTTCTCTCAAGCCTTGGTCTTGGGTGAAGCAGGGATGGCTCCTTGGAACAAGTTAGTGGAAAGACCTATCCCGTTGTGGAAAGATTATGGAATAAAGGATTACGTATCTGTCGAGCAAAAAGAAGGTGCTGCAGTCGATACGTTTTATTGCCAATTGCCTTACAATTGTCATGCCACGCCTACCTTGAATGTAGAGGCTTCCGCAGGTAAAGAAATCCGTATTCAGACCGATGATTACATGGGTGGAAGCGAACCCAATGTGCGGGCGGAATATGTAACGAAAAACGGGCCACAGACTTATGAGTCATTAGGCTGGATGAATGGACATACCATGATTTATCTGATTCCGAAAGGAGTGAAGGTAAATGCCTTGAAATATCGTGAGACCGGATACGATACGGAGTTTACCGGCACTTTTACCTGCGACGATCCTTTCTTGAACCGTTTGCGTGAGAAAGCTGTCCGTACCTTGTATGTAACGATGCGTGATACTTACATGGATTGTCCGGATCGTGAACGCTCTCAATGGTGGGGCGATGAAGTGAACGAATTGGGTGAAGCCTTTTATGCTACCGACCTGAAAGGACATCGTCTGGCCTACAAAGGAATCCATGAATTGATGGGATGGCAACGTGAAGACAACGTGATTTTCTCTCCTTGTCCGGCAGGGAACTGGGGCAATGAATTGCCGGCTCAGATGTTGGCATCTATCGGATATTATGGCTTCCGTACCTTCTACTTCTATAGTGGAGACAGCAGCTTCATCCCTGTGGTATACGATGGCATGAAGCGTTATTTGCACGATGTTTGGAAGTTGGACGATGACGGGCTGGTCATTACTCGCAAGGGAGATTGGTCGTGGGGAGACTGGGGTAGTCACATCGACTTGAACCTGTTGTTGAATGCTTGGTATTATCTGGCGTTGAAGGGCGAACTCGAGTTTGCTCAAATACTTCAGAAGACAGAAGATGCCCAGATGATTGAGGGAATCATGAAGCGGATGGAAGCTAATTTCAACAAACGTTTCTGGACAGGCATGGAATATCGTTCGCCGGATTATGAAGGAGAAACGGACGACCGCGGACAAGCTTTGGCTGTGTTGGCCGGTTTTGCTAAGCGAGATCAGTACCCGTTTATCTATCATGTACTTCAAAAGGAATATCATGCTAGTCCGTATATGGAAAAATATGTTGGCGAGGCCTTATTTAAGATGGGTTATCCCACCTTTGCTTTGGAACGTACCCGTGAGCGTTTTGCTAACATGGTAAATCATCCGACTTATTCCACCTTGTGGGAAGGATGGGGAATCGGTGCCGAAGGCTTTGGAGGCGGTTCCATCAACCATGCTTGGAGTGGTGGCACGCTGACTTTGCTTTCTCAATATGTAGCCGGTATCACTCCGGTAAAACCGGGTTTTGAAGAATTCCAAATCAAACCTCAGATGGGTGATTTGAATACAGCCAAAGTAACGGTTGATACTCGCTATGGACTTATTAAGGCAGACTTGCAACGGAAGGATGGAGAAATCCAAATCAGCTTTGAGGTTCCTCAAGGAACTACCGCTTATGTGGTGGAAGGAAGAAAACGTACACCTTTTAAGAGCGGGAAGCATGAAGTGACTATCAGGCAATAACAAGGAGTGTCATGGAAAACATCCAACAGTTGCATAAAATGCAACTGTTCTAATAATACAAAGATACAGAGAACTTGCGTAATAATGGCAGGATGAGGGTGAAATTTGATAAGTGGTTGGTACATATACCATTTTTGTGTTACCTCACCATATTGTTAATTTCGGCAGAAGGAGCCGTATATGGTGGGTATTAGAGAAAGAATTGCTACCTATCCGTTGCCTTTTTATGGAAGGGAAAGTTGGTAGAAACAGCATCTTTAATCTCTTGCACAT
>JAFQNW010000053.1 GCA_017420875.1 Bacteroidaceae bacterium | reverse complement strand
TGTACCTTTGCGGCTGTTTTCATGTTGGTCGTTTGAAATCAACACAAGTAATAAACAAAATTTATAAGTATTGCCTAATAGGGGTGGCATCCCAATTATGGAATTAACTTAAATAATAATTTAATATTAATATACGCTTTTCGGGTTAGCGACCCATTATATGATGGAGATAATATTTTTTAAACTAAAACGTTCGATGGCCTAATAGGGTTGGCCACCCTTATGAGAATATTCTATTTAAAACTATTTTACAAAAGTAAAAACAATGAATAGAACAAAATTTAAAGTAGGTAGTATTGAAGTGTCAGCGTCTGGCGAAAACTACGTATCAGAAGCATTGACTCTTGGCGTTGGAACCGGTGGCTTAGGTTTGGCTGGTTGGGGATTGGTCAATTTGTTAAAGGGAACAGGCAATGCGTTAGTAAATATTGGTGCAACAATATTAGGTGCATTTGCAACAGGTTGGGCTTTGAAGCATGCAGAAAAGAAAGAAGAACAACATGAAACTAAGAAAACCGAAAAGTTGGAAGAATCAAAAGTGGAATCAAAGGACGTTGGAACTGTAAGTAATTCCTTAGAAAACGATTCTTGCAATATTGAGGAATCATCTTTAGAGGATGTTGTTTATTCTGTACCGTCAGCAGACTTCAAACCTTTGGTTGGTGATTTGATTACTGCTGGTGGAATCTATGTCTTTTCTGGTCCAACAGGTGCAGGAAAGAGTATCATGTGTGGACAATTAGGATTGGATATAGCAACAGGTCAACCTTCTAAATTGGTTTCTGGTGATTCTGCTCATGCTCCTCAGAAAGTATTGTTTTTTGATGGAGAGTTGTCGAATCAAGATTGGGCTAATCGTTATGGTAATATGACAAGCATTCCTGAGAATTTTACACGTCTTGCAGGGCAATTTGATTCGTGTGATAAGTTCTTGAGCTTCCTTGAAACAAAAATAAAAGGAATAGAAACAGATGCGACAGTTATAATAGATAATCTTACGGCATGTATTCTTGATGAATTAACTGCCCCAAAAGTGAATAAACTGTATTCTGTTTTAAAGGAAATTCTAGTAGATGCTTTAAAGAACGGCAAACTGCTTACGTTTTTTCTTGTTGTTCATCCTGTGAAGGATTATGATGAAAAGAATCGAATGAAATTGTCTGACATCAATGGGTCGCATCGGTTGAGTTCTTTAGCTACAGGAGTTTTTGCCATATCTAGCACTGACGAGGATGATGTGAAGATTATGTATGACTTAAAACGGCGGAGAAAAGGCATGAAGAAGGAGTTTCGTTTGAAGCGTGTAGATTATCCGTATGTGCATTTCGAGTTGGTTGACGATGGGCAGAATTTAGTTGATTCTTCTGATGAGAATTTGCAGAATGAGCAATCTCAACAGCATACCAATTCAAGTCCTTCAAATTCAACATCCAGTTCGGCAAATACACAGCAAGTTAATCCTGATATTGTAAGGATGATGAATTTGCGTAATGCAGGGAAGACGGATGAAGAGATTGCCAAAGAAATGGGATGTTCAAGAGAAACTGTTTATAGAAAAATAGGTCCTAAAAATCCGAGGAAAAAATAATAAAGGAGGCAAAAAGGCCTCCTTTATTATTTTTAGAACCCATCATACAAATCAAACGCATCCGGATTCTCGGTGTAGTCGATAACTTTTCGGATACACATATCCGCTTGCCGTTGCATGACTCGGACATAGTTGTAGATGGGGCGATTTGTTTTCATAGTCTGTCCGATGCAATATTCTATTATTTCTGTTTTGATTCCTAACATGAAAGCGAATTGGGCAAAGGTCTTTCGGGCTGAGTAGTAGCTGAATCTGGTGGTTATTCCTAGTTCCTGTTTAAGCAATTGAAAACATCGGTTTGTATATGCTAACAGTTGATCGTGCTTGCTGTTACATGGTAATAGTAATTTCCCATGAGGAGCGTGCTTCTTTATTAAGGGCTGAACTATTTCTGGTATTTGGAATGTCGTTTGTTTTTCTGTCGTCTTTTTATTTCTTGTTTTTTGTCTTGTGTAATTTAGTAATTTACCAGACAAGTCCACTTTTACAAGATCAACTAAATTTATGCCACCGAGATAAAAAGATAATAAAAACATATCACGGGCAAATGCACATCGTTTACTCTCTGTTTTGTGGTTTCTAATTTTTTGGAAATCATCAATGTCAACATCCATCAGTCTTATTTCTGGTCTTGGTATTTTAAAATTTCTAAATGGATGTAATTCAAGTTTTATAAGATTGTTGTCCACTGCTTCGTTAAGTACGGCTTTCAGTTGACTAAGTTTTATTTGAATGCCACTTTGCGAATATCCATGGTTTTCCATGTTTCTACAAAAAGTACAAATATCTTCTTTGTTGATTGTGGAAGCAGGCAAATTCCCCAATTCTTTTAGTAATACTTTAAGCGTATCATTGTGCATACGTGCATAACTGTCACGACCCTCATTTTGTAATCTTATAATGCGGCGGCTAAATAAATCTTTTAAAGTTATCGCATTTGGAGAATCCCATCTTATTAAAGCTTCCTTCAAACTTGCACAATCTGGATAATTCGAGATGTCAAGTGATAATAAACGTTCATTATATTCTTTTAAGACATAATCCATGCGTTTGTTCATTATTTCTGAGTCTTTGCGATAGCAAACCTTACCTTTCTCAAATTGGAAGGTATCATCGATTTCAAACTCAGTCGTAATATATCGGGTCTCTTTTTTATGGCTTACTGCTAAATAGATACCTAATTTGTTTGATGCTTTTCTTCTGTTGGGCAAGATCTTAAAATTTAATGTTACCATAATGATTTGTTGTTTAATACTTGACAAGTTCTCGACAAACCAAGTGGTAAACATGTAAATATTTAATAATTTCTCTAAAAATAAAAAATCTCAAAATACTGGGAACCAATATTTTGAGATTTTTTTTGAGCCGAAAAAGGGACTCGAACCCTCGACTTGCTCATTACGAATGAGCTACTCTACCAACTGAGTTATTTCGGCAAACCTGCTTTAAAGCGGTGCAAATATAAAGGATTCTTTTAGAATAGAGAACAAAAAAGGAAGAATTTTAGTTCTTCCTTTTCGTGTTTATGCTAAGGGCATGAGTTTGAATCGCATGCGGAAAATGCCTTCTTTGTAGTCGTGGCTGATGATTTTGAACGTACCTATCTCGGAGGTGTTCTCTACGTGCAAGCCTATGCAAAGGCACTCGTCATAATCGCCCACATGCACTACGCGGACGGTTTCCGAGGCATTCTCGGGCAGGCGTTTCATGTCGAATCGTTTCATGGCTTCTTCCTGCGGGATGAACTCCATGCTTACGGGGAGATTCTTTCGCAAGGTTTCGTTCACCACTTGTTCGATTTCGGCTATTTGTGCTTCGCTCGGACATTCGGACAAGGCAAAGTCGAGTTTACTTTTCTTGCGTTCGATGTGTGCCGATACGGCTCGTCCACATCCGAAAAGGTTTACCATGGTGCGGTTTACTACATGCTCGCACGTATGCATGGGCGGATATTCCGTCTTGTTATGCTCATTCAATGTGATTTCTTTTTCCATAACTTCAAACAATTTCGCCAAAGATAGCGAATTGATAGAATCCATCCTACAATATTCAAGAATAAAAAGGATTTAATCAGCAAATTGGAGTCGGGATTGACCAGCGAGGGCAACAACAAGATGATGAAAAAGGAGGTTATCGCCCAAAGAATGGCTATAATCAGTATCTTTAAAGTGGATTTGGACATCGGGTGTATGGGCATTAATGGTTTGAGAAACGTGTGGACATAAAAAAAGGAGCAACGCTTTGCTCCAACCTTGTTAACCTTAAAATCTAATACTATGAAAACACTTTGCAAAGATATCGCTTTTTGATGAAATGGCAAAGAAAAGTGTCAAAAGTTACTCGATTATAACAATTTTTTAGAATAATGACTCGAAGAAACGGGTTTCTTTAGACTTCTTTGCGTATCTTTGCAACTGATAAAAGAATGGATTATGGCATTTGAAGCAACCAAAAGAGAGTGGGGCGAACTTTACGCCTTTTTCCGTCTGTTGGCGGACGGATATGTGTATGCGGGGACGCCCGATGCGAAGAAGAACGAAGCATTGCGTTGGCCCGTGGCGATGGTGCAACGTGAGGAGCACGATGGCACGCGTCAGTATATCATCGAAAATAGTGAGGAGATACATATTTGTGGAGAAAACATTGACAAGCGGATTCCGCGTGAGGATTTCGCCACCGTGGCAAGCATGGTGCTCGAGGCGGTAAAGAACACCCGCGAGAATGAGGTGACCTCGCCCGATGGAGTGGAAGAATTCCTGGACGAGGTGGCCATTTACGACCTGGAGGCCAAGACGGACGACCGTACGGACTTCTACGTGGCCTTCTACCACAAGGATGCTCCGCTGGTGGGCTTGTGTGTCCGCTCGCGTTTGAGCCCCATGTTCCCTCTATTGGACGGAGGGCGTACGGCCAACTTCAAGTTCGAGCAGACAGGGGTGAAGTTTGCTACCCCTACGGTAAACAAGATTAATGCCCATGGCGAGGAGGACGATGTCTTGAGTCGCATGCTGATGATTGAGCGTCTGGGTGGAAACCTCAAATTCAATGATGCCGCCGACAAGGTGTTCCGTAGCAACCTCCACATGATTGACCTGCACTTCCCCCGCGTGTTGGGCGAGATGTGCCGGGCCATGCAACTAGAAGGCATCACCAAGGTGAGCGAACTGACTGAGTACATCAAGCAACTCAATCCCTTGAAGATAAAGGACGAACTCATAACCAAGCACCACTATTACGAATACAAGATGAAGCAATTCCTTCTGGCACTGGCCTTGGGCATGCGTCCGGCCAAGTTGTTCAATGGGACGGATTCGGCCGTGGCCGGTTTCCTGATGGTGGACGGGCAAGGAGAGGTGCTCTGCTATCAGAAGTCCGAACGACAAACGTTTGCCGACTTCCTTTATTATAATACCCGACTCGAGAAAGGCCCTACCGCCAAAGACAAGTATGGCTATCTGGAGAAGGAAAACGGGGTATATTATTTCAAGCTGAACTTGAAGATAGGCTTGTTGAAGCGATAACCGATGCGTGCTGGTGTTTCTTAGAAAACGTCAGCACGTTTTTTTATTACGCCTTCGCATGTTTCTCCAAACGCCTTCATGTCTTGAAAAAACGAAAAGAAGAAGAAAAAAGTCAGCTTATCGATGTAACGTTTCG
>JAFQNW010000052.1 GCA_017420875.1 Bacteroidaceae bacterium | reverse complement strand
GAAAGCATCTTGCTCAACATTTCGGAGATTTCGACAGAGGTAGTACCCACCAAGACCGGACGTCCAGCTTCTACCATCTTTTCGATTTCTTCGATAACAGCTTTATACTTTTCGCGTTTGGTTTTGTAAACGCGGTCGTTCATGTCCTTACGTGCAATCGGGCGGTTGGTTGGAATAACCACTACATCCAATTTATAAATATCCCAAAATTCGCCTGCTTCGGTTTCGGCAGTACCGGTCATACCCGAAAGCTTGTGGTACATACGGAAATAGTTCTGCAAAGTGATGGTAGCAAATGTTTGGGTAGCCGCTTCAATCTTTACGCGTTCCTTGGCTTCAACCGCCTGGTGCAAGCCATCGCTCCAACGACGACCTTCCATGATACGACCGGTTTGTTCGTCTACAATCTTCACTTGTCCTTCCAATACCACATAATCGGTATCTTTTTCGAACATGGTATAGGCCTTCAAAAGTTGATTGATGGTATGAACACGTTCAGACTTGATAGCATAATTGGTAAGAAGTTCATCCTTCTTGGCCAATTTTTCTTCTTCATTCAAATCTTGATTTTCAAGTTCAGACAATTGTGCGGCAATATCAGGCAAGACGAACAAGGTTGGATCGGCTGCATTACCGGTAATGAGTTCAATACCCTTATCGGTCAAATCAACGCTCTTCAACTTTTCGTCAATCACGAAATACAACGGATCAGTAGCTTCAGGCATACGCTTGTTGTTCTGCTCCATGTAAATTTCTTCGGTCTTCAACATACCGGCCTTGATACCCGGTTCACTCAAGTACTTAATCAAGGCCTTGTTCTTTGGCAAAGCCTTATGAGTACGGAACAAAGACAAGAAACCGGCTTCAACTTCTTTCTGATCTTCGGAAGCAATCAATTTCTTGGCTTCAGTCAAATATTGTGTAGCCAATCGGCGTTGAGCTTCAACAAGGCGTTCTACCAACGGGCGAAGTTGTTCAAACAATTGGTCTTCACCTTTTGGTACCGGACCGGAGATAATCAAAGGCGTACGGGCATCGTCAATCAATACGGAGTCTACTTCATCGACAATGGCATAATTATGCTTGCGTTGTACCAAATCCTTCGGACTAGTTGCCATGTTATCACGCAAGTAGTCGAAACCAAACTCGTTGTTTGTACCGAAAGTAATGTCGGCCATATACGCCTGACGACGAGCATCGGAGTTAGGCTGATGTTTGTCAATACAATCCACGCTCAAGCCATGGAACTGATAAAGAGGACCCATCCATTCCGAGTCACGCTTAGCCAAGTAATCGTTCACGGTTACCACGTGTACCCCATTACCTGTCAACGCATTTAAGAATACCGGCAAGGTTGCAACCAACGTCTTACCTTCCCCGGTTGCCATTTCAGCAATCTTTCCTTTATGCAGAACCGTACCACCAAAAAGCTGTACATCATAATGTACCATGGCCCATTGCATGTCGTTACCACCGGCCATCCAATGGTTTTTCCAGATAGCCTTATCATCTTCAATGCGGACAAAGTCTTTTCCTTGGGCAGCCAATAAGCGGTCGAATTCTGTTGCTGTTACCACCAACTCTTCGTTTTCAGTAAAACGACGGGCGGTATCCTTTACAATTGCAAAAGCCTGTGGATGAACTTCATCCAATGCCTTTTCATATTTTTCCAAGACTTCCTTTTCCAGCTTATCTATCTGAGCGAAGATTGGTTCACGCTTTTCAATGTCGGTCGCTTCGATAGTAGCCTTCAGTTCTTCAATCTTCTTCTGTTCTTCAACGGCTGAAGCCTTGATGTACTTCTTCAACTCTTCTGTACGAGCACGAAGTTCATCGTTGCTCAGCTTGGAAATTTCCGGATAAATGGCTTTCACCTTATCAACCCAAGGCTTGATTTCCTTCATGTCGCGGGTTGCCTTATTACCGAAAAGTTTTCCGATAAATTCATTAAATCCCATTGTATGTTTGTTTTATTATTTCAAAATTTGATATTTGAGAGTGCAAAGGTACAATAAAATGCTGATTTATTTGCACTTCTAACCCGAATATTATTTACGGATGTCTGTCATTGGAGGTAAAGTTGCAGCATTCGGGGCACGAATTCGCATGAAATGTGCTAACGTAGGAGCAATACGACCAATCTTGACCGGAGTGTATATCAACTCAGGACGGACACTCCATCCCATCAAGAATAAAGGTGCGGATGTATAGATATTACGTACAACTTTGGTATCCAACGAATGATCCCGAACAATTGTCCAACCCGGGAGGACTTCAACCCAAAGATCGCCCGAGCAGAATGGGTTATAACTATTCTTCACCTTCTCCAGTTCGGGTGTCCAACCACCCAACATTAACCTTTGCGATGAATAAACTTCCTTCACCCCACTAAACTGCACCAGGAATTCAGACGAACGGGCCAATATCTCAGGCAAGTTCAATTGTTTCTGTTCTATCAGTTTGTGGTTCAGGTATATTTCTTGTTCATGATGAGCATCTACATACAAGCCTTCTCCATAAATGGCTGCTAAATAGAGATTGAGTAACGCCACACATCGTTTAATGTGAAATTCGCCATTAGGAATCCGATATTGTGGAGGATCAATAGGTTCAGGATCGGAGTAGCCTGTGGAGGTAATGAAGAAAAGTGTATTATTCAAACCCACCTTCCGGTCAATGATATCCAACAATTCGGCAAGATTCGCATCCAATCGGGCATAAACATCCTGCATTTCCAACGGACGTTCTACCGCCGGCTTATGTTCGTAATTCCCGGCATAATAAGCCAAATTAAGTAAATCGGGGACTTGATCCTGCCCTATCTGCGTAGAATTGAAGCACGCGTTAACCAATCTGTTGACCTCTTCGTTGGCATACGGACTGGTCTTGAATTTCCGATACTTATTCTGACGTTCATTACTGAACTTATGCTTGAAAGTTACCTGCTTGGAGTCAGTCGTCAAATATTTATAAACCGACACGGGAAGGAAAGGTTGCCAAACCAACTCATTGATTCGGAAATCCAACCCTTGGCGATCGTTATATGTGGATACCCAAGAAGGGAAAGTGCCATAGTATGTAGTACCACTCCATTTCCCGGTTTCGTCATTAATCCAAAAGGCCCCCTTCGAAGCATGCCCTGCCGACAATACGGCCATTTCACGAGTGGGGGCAATGGAATAGACCTCGGCCGTACCCTGAGTGGCAATCATCAGCTCATCAGACAAGTTGGACACTTTCAAACGAACGGGGGAGGTAGATTCGGACGTATAAACCCCCATGAAGTTGCTATCATCCACACAATTGACTACACGCAATGAGCTACGATCCATCCAACCATCACCAACGATTCCATTGACATAAGGATTGGTTCCTGTATAAATAGCGGCAACAGACGAGGACTTGTCTACACCGATAAAATCATATTCGGCATTCTGATACACACGTCCTTCTTTCAGTAAACGTTTGAATCCCCGTTCGCCATACATCGCAGAAAACGCTTCAATATAATCCATACGAAGCTGGTCGATGGTTAACCCAACCACCAATTTAGGAACTGCCGGGATTCCTTGTGCTTGTAATCCGGCAATTGCAAAAACAGCTAGTAATGAAGTAATGAAACGTCCTTTCATGATTTCTTCTTATAATATAAATAGACATGTCCCGCCGAGCATATCAACAAAGACAGGGTCAAAGGTAATATTGTTGCATGAATTTTTTGCGGTATAACGGGCATTATCATGATAAAAAGTGTTAAATAAGCCACATTTACCCAATGAAAATAGTCTTTCTGTCCCTTTACACCTTTATATATAAGCACGGGCAAATACACCAACGGCAACGGATTGAGTAACATCAACATCCAATTGGAGCCTACGGTAGGATGAACCGAGAAGAAAAACAAGAATGCAATGATACATCCTCCAAGGCCCTGAGCACCAAACAACAAGGCATCCCATGCCCACAACACTCTCTGCTTTTTGATACTCCAACAGGCCATCCATCCGCTCACTATCAGCAGAAGCACGGCACATGTCATTGGAGACGGGAAACCGCTTCCAATCTCTTCCCGTGTAGCATCTACCGCCTTGAACTCGGCCCGCACAAAAGGTACGACTGAATCGCCCCGATGTATCTGAGCATCACGGGCAAAAGCCAACAGATAAAAAGGAGCAAACATTTGTTGGCGTTCATCAATCGGTTCATCAGCCTCACTCCCCAAGCATAAGTCTATCCCAAATTCGCTCCACTCGCTTCCGGCCGTATATTCATGAATAATCTCACGGAAAGTCCGTACTTCCGGGTTCTTCGGATACACCACTTTTCCCTCGATACTTTCCTCCACCTTATCCCGTGCACGCGACGTGCAATTGTCATAGAAATAATTGTATCGATAGATTCTGTTCTTCGGCAAATAGTTTTCTTCCAACAAGCGAAGGAGTTTTATTTTTTCGCCTTCGGATAAATTCAACACCTGCTGATAAACCGAAGAACCTCTTTGTGCATATTCTTCTCGAAAATAGATATATGGTATCTTACCTAACTGATAATCGGTTTCGCCCTTCACAAAACGCATCACGAAATTAGGAGTACGGAAGCTGAACATTCCGTAATTATACACCCAGTCTTCCTTGGTGGTAAAGTTCTCGTATCGCAAGGCCGTATGTCCGAACAAAGCATAAATCTCTGTCCCCGGAGCACAGGTCATCAAACTGAAACGGATACTATCAGTCGACGCAGCCCGAGTGGACAAGCCAAAGCCCAGCAACACAACAAACAAGAAAAGGAACTTCCTCATATCGTAATAGATAGTTTATATTTATTTGGATGCAAAAGTACACCTAAATTTAATTCACACAGCACAATTTATCAAAATTATTACCTAAGGTACGGATTTTTAGTGTAACTTTGCATCCGCAAAACTCCAGAAACAGTGAATTTAATCATCGACATAGGAAACACCGTTGCCAAATTAGCCGTTTTCGATCAAGGAGAACCGTTGGAAGTCGTCCGATGCTCCAATCAGACACTTGAAAGTTTGCCTATGTTATGCAAGAAATACCCCATCGAGAAAGGAATTCTTGCCTCTGTGATTACACCAAGCTGTATGGTAAAAGAGCTGTTGGGCCGATTGGATTTCCCCGTCATGAAACTGACACACGAAACTCCCATCCCCATCAAGAACTTATACAAGACTCCCGAAACGCTCGGAGCAGACAGATTGGCTGCCGTTGTAGGAGCAAACGGTATCAAGCCCAATCACGACT
>JAFQNW010000003.1 GCA_017420875.1 Bacteroidaceae bacterium | reverse complement strand
TATCAGGAACGTTTCGAAAAGGGCGAAGCACAAAAGCAACTTTCTAAGGAATTCGTACGCGAATGGTTGATGGCCAATGGTTTCCAAGGCAAGGAAGGTCAGCAAGTACCTGAAATGACTGATGAAATCGTAAACTCTATCAGCGAACGTTACATGGAATTGTTCGAAAGCATCACCGGCGAAAAGTTCGTGAAGGCTGATGTAGATAGCATCAGTGAACGCATTGAAAAGAACGTTACTGAATATTTGAATCAATGATGAACTACCCACAAGAAAGCATCAAGCCTTACAACGAGGAAGAAAAGAAAAGCATACAGGTAGAACGCATGTTCGACAATATTGCTCCTGCCTATGACCAACTAAACCATACCCTATCCTGGGGCATCGACAAGAGTTGGCGAAAAAAAGCCATCAACTGGCTCAAACCTTTTCAACCTCAACGGATGATGGACGTGGCCACCGGCACGGGTGACTTTGCCATCCAGGCATGCCGCGTGCTTAACCCCAAGGAGTTAATCGGTACCGACATCAGCGAAGGCATGATGAATGTGGGACGTCAGAAAGTAAAAGATGCAGGATTGGAGGGCCGTATCTCCTTCGCCAAGGAGGATTGTACTGCCCTCACCTTTCCTGACAAGCAATTCGATGCCATCACCGTGGCATTCGGAGTACGCAACTTCGAAGACCTCGACAAAGGACTAAGAGAAATGCATCGGGTACTCGACACCGGTGGCAAACTTGTTATCCTCGAACTATCCGAACCCGATTGGTTCCCCATGAAGCAACTCTATGCCCTTTATTCCAAAGTGGTTATCCCGACATTAGGAAAACTCTTGTCGAAAGACCGCAGTGCATATACCTATCTGCCCCAATCCATCAAAGCCTTTCCACAAGGCGAGGTTATGAAAGGAATCATCCTAAAGGCAGGTTTCAGCGAGGCCCAATTCAAGCGTCTTACTCTAGGCATCTGCACACTATATACAGCGACTAAATAATCTCACAGTGTCATCCTTCTTTTCTTGTCATCCTGAGTGAGACGAAGGATCTGTAAACACAAAGCGGATGTATTCAGATTCTTCACTACGTTCAGAATGACACGAGAAAAAGAGAGTAATATAAAAAGAGAAAAAATGAAGAAATTCGGTTTGATAGGTTATCCTCTCGGTCATTCATTTTCAAAAAACTTCTTCAATGAGAAGTTCCATTCGGAAAACATAAATGCCGAATACGTAAATTTTGAAATCCCTAGCATTGACGAATTGTCGAACATCCTGCTGAGCAATCCAGACTTAGCAGGCTTGAACGTGACTATTCCATACAAGGAACAAGTCATCCCTTATTTGGATGAACTCGACCCAGATGCCAAAGCCATCGGAGCAGTCAATGTCATCAAGATAAGCCGACAAAAAGGTAAAATCAAACTTATCGGATACAATTCGGACATCATTGGCTTTACCGACTCCATCGAGCCATTATTGGAAGCCCATCACAAGAAAGCTTTGATTTTAGGAACTGGAGGAGCATCGAAAGCCGTTTATCATGGTTTGAAGAAACTAGGTGTGGAAGCTAAGTTTGTTTCACGAAATCCACGCGAAGGTATGTTTACTTATGAAGACTTGACACCGGAAGTGATGAACGAATACAAAGTCATTGTCAACTGTACCCCTGTAGGTATGTATCCACGTGCCAACGAGTTCCCGAACATTCCATACGAATACATCACCTCCAACCATTTGTTGTACGATTTGTTATATAACCCCGACATCACCCTTTTCATGAAAAAAGGAGCCGATAAAGGTGCCGTAGTTAAAAACGGATTGGAAATGTTGTTATTACAAGCCTTTGCCGCTTGGGACATTTGGAATGAATAAGCCATGAAGAATAAAAAGGTTCTTAGAATTACCTTTATTGTCCTGGCTCTGCTATTGACAATACTGGTTGTATCTCCCTTTGTGATGCTTGAGATGAGTATCGGCATTGACAATCCGGGACAAGGGAGTGTCCAGCTCCGCGAAGGTATTTCCAGTCATTATCCGAAAGCCAGGGATTGGGCGGACAGCCTACAAAATGCCCATATTCTGAAAGACACCTTTATCTATAATGAAAAAGGACTACGCATGCATGCATTTTATGCCGCTGCCCCCACGCCTACCAATAAGACGGCCATCATTGTACACGGATATACGGACAATGCAACCGGCATGATGAGGTTAGGATACATGTACCAAAAACAATTGGGATACAACATCCTGCTTCCCGATCTTCATTATAGCGGATTAAGCGAAGGAGATGCCTTCCAAATGGGATGGTTCGACCGAAAGGATGTCATCCAATGGATGAAAGTAGCCAACGCCATCTACGGAGGAAACACCCAGATGGTTGTTCACGGTATTTCTATGGGAGCGGCCACGACCATGATGGTTTCTGGTGAACCTCAACCGGAGTACGTAAAATGCTTCATCGAAGATTGCGGTTACACTTCCGTATGGGATGAGTTTTCGCATGTATTCAAAAGAGACTATAAGCTACCGGCTTTCCCCTTACTACATTTATCGAGCCAACTTTGTAAATGGATGTACGGATGGTCCTTCCAAGAAGCCTCCTCGGTTAATCAAGTAAAGAAATGTACCTTACCCATGTTTTTCATTCACGGCGACAAGGACGATTACGTTCCCACCTGGATGGTGTACGAACTTTACGAAGCCAAGCCGGAACCTAAAGAGTGTTGGATTGTTCCCGAAGCGGCCCATGACGATTCATATAGAATGTACAAAGAGACATACACAGAAAAAGTCAAACAATTTACAGACAAATACATACAGTGAGTAAGAAAGCCAAAATATCAACCGATACATCGTGTTATCCTAAGGTACGAGGGACGCTATTCTTGCTAACCCTTATCTTAGGATGCCTCTCTCTACAAGCTAAGAAATATACAGTTCAGGAGGTCCCCATGGTGCACTTGCAAGACCGTACCCGCTACGTGAGCAACCCGGATGGAATTCTTTCGACCTCAGCCGTAGCTACCATGGATAGCATCCTTTATGTCTTGGAGCAAAAAACAGGTATTCAAGTACTGGTAGTTGCCATAACAGGTATCGAAGGTGGTGACTGCTTCGATTTTGCCTATCAATTAGGGAAAGAGAAAGGAGTTGGGCAAAAGGAACGGGACAACGGTTTGGTCATCCTCTTGTCAACGGAAGAACGATGCATCCAGTTTGCCACAGGTTATGGTTTGGAAGGCGTGTTGCCCGATGCTATCTGTAAACGCATCCAAAACCGCTACATGGTTGCTCATTTAGGAAAAGACGATTGGGACACCGGTATGGTAGAAGGTATCCGTGCCGTGAATGGCTATTTGGACGGTTCGATGGAAAATATTGCAGGCGATGAAGACGAAGACGATACTGCTTTATTTTTTATCCTTGCCTTTATATTCGGTAGTATCATTTTGATTTGTTTAATCGTTGCTATCTTTGGTAACCGATGTCCGAAGTGTAAGAAACGCCACGCTTTACAACGTATATCATCGCACATTGTTTCGCGAAAACACGGGGTTGTGACCTCCGAAGTAAACTATATCTGCAAATATTGCGGTCATCAAGTCACAATGAAAGAGCGTTCCAACGATCCCAACTACCGCGGTCCACGAGGTGGTGGAGGCACCATCTTCATGGGAGGAGGCGGATTCGGCGGAGGAGGCGGATTCAGCGGAGGTAGCTTCGGCGGAGGAAGTTTCGGTGGAGGTGGGGCCGGAAGTAGGTTTTAGTATCGTCTCTCCTTCCCGTGTCATCCAGAGCAACGCAAAGGATCTGACGAGTTGTTGAGGACTCTGTCCGAAAAATACACTAACTTAGATGCACACAGATTCTTCAGGTTAGTCCTCAGTATAACACATATTAAAGAACAAATAAAGAAAATCATTAATAATAACAGCATGAAAAAATCAACAATTATCTTGATTGCCGTTATCGCAATCGCAGCCATTTGGGGTATCAGTGCTTACAATGGTTTGGTAAAAATGGACGAATCGGTCAATACCGCTTGGAGTAATGTAGAAAACCAATATCAGCGTCGTGCCGATTTGATTCCCAACCTCGTGAACACCGTAAAGGGATATGCCGCTCACGAAAAGGAAACCTTGGAAGCCGTG
>JAFQNW010000051.1 GCA_017420875.1 Bacteroidaceae bacterium | reverse complement strand
GTCATAATCAAGGCACCCATCAAGCGGGTAGATACACCCCAAGAAGTAGCCCAAACGTAATCGAGTTTGTTATTTTTGTCTACAAACTGAACGTTGAATGCCTTGGCAAAGTTCTGACCGAGGAAGTGAGAAGTACCACACTGAAGGGCCTTACCATCCTGCATCAAACCTTCGATGGTATAAGTATCGAGTGCACCGGCAAAACGTTCGTTCGCACTCTTCACACCACGCACTACCGGCACTGCCATGTAGTTTTCGGCAAAGTCACCATACACGTGAAGCATCTTTTCAGCTTCTTCTACCGCTTCTTCACGGGTAGCGTGAGCAGTATGCCCTTCCTGCCACAAGAATTCGGCAGTACGAAGGAAAAGACGGGTACGCATTTCCCAACGCATCACGTTAGCCCACTGGTTGCAAAGGATAGGCAGGTCGCGATATGAGTTAATCCAGTTCTTATATGTACTCCAAATAATGGTTTCAGAAGTCGGACGAATGATTAGTTCTTCTTCCAGACGAGCTGCCGGGTCAACGACTACTCCCGAACCATCTTCAGCATTCTTCAATCGATAGTGTGTTACCACCGCACATTCCTTCGCAAAACCTTCTACGTGTTCGGCTTCACGGCTAAGGTATGACTTCGGGATAAGCAGAGGGAAATAAGCATTCACGTGACCGGTTTCCTTGAACATCTTGTCCAATTGTCCTTGCATCTTTTCCCAAATGGCATATCCGTAGGGCTTAATAACCATACATCCACGCACCGGTGATTGTTCAGCCAAGTCAGCCTTTACCACCAATTCATTGTACCATTGCGAGTAGTTTTCGCTTCGCTTGGTAAGTCCTTTCAATTCAACTGCCATAGTTATATTGTTTATTATTATTCAAATTCAAATGATTGGGCACAAAAATACAAAAAAAGTAAGTACAACAAAAACATCTTGTTGCTTTTTAAAAACGGATTGCACACGGATTACACAAAGACAGCGATGCTTAACTCACTAAAATCCATGTTAATCCGTACAATCCGTACCCAAAGAAGCCTGTAAATCCTTACTTATATTGGTAATACCACCAATAAGTATTCCCATAGGCTCTACGCACTAAATTACCTTCTCCTATATCACCGGATACTTCCTTACATTTCTGGATATATTCGTTCCATTTCTCCTCCAAAGATTCATTCTGCACCTTTGCCGGAAATTCCGGATTTAGTTTATCATGCAAGAATAATGCCTCCTCATAATAACGGGGAATGTAATCTCCCACCAGATAAAGGATATTGAATTCGGAGACAAAACGACTCAATTGACGTTCGAGCAACAAGGCCGATAAATAATAATCCAACGAAACATGACTACCAATATCCTCCCGACAAATACGATTGAAGAAATCAATCGGTCGTTCATTCGATGCTGGTTTCGCACCTAAATAAGTATACAAGCTATCCCCTGTCAAGCGAAGACGATCGGCATCCTCTCCCATCAGCAACAAGCCTGCAGCTCCATAAAGTTGCGGATATTCAAACAACCGCTCTCCCAATGCCTCTTCCTTCGACAAGGCATATGCCCGAAGTGCAGTCAATGCATGGCTAGGATCCATTTGCTTCTTACCTATCTCAAGAGCCATCCCATACCCTTTTTGCTTCAATGCCTTCTCAACTGCAAGTTCGCGATGAAAATGGATATTGGTATTACCGATGAACATAGTCATCATGCACAGCATCAGCAAAATAAAAAGATTACCATTGACAATGCATCGTGCATCAGAAGAACGACCAAAATAGGCCTCCCAGAAACGTCCTACAATAAAGGCAACTCCCACAAAGGCTACCAACAACAAAGGTAGAAGCCATATCCAATAACCATTCAGGGCCTTTCCTTCGTATACTTCATAGCCCACGGAAGTAATTACCCCCAATAATAAGCAAGACGGGAAATAAGCCAATTCACGCACCGCTCCTTTCAAGCGTAAGAAAACATTTACGCCCAAACGGAGTAGCACCAAGAGTGCAGAAATGACCAATGCTGTACCTAAAGGTGAAAATTGTGTCTTCCCCTCGGACAGAGAATAATGAAATGCTTCCAGCAAATCTTCCTGAAACACATAAAGATAGACAAAACTGAAAGTAAAGAAAAGAAGACCGCACGCAACCGTGAGGATGCGGGCGGTTCTTCTAGATTGTATCTTGGTATTTTCGCTAATCATATCAAGCTTTCACTTTCTTCAAAACGACAGCCGAACGAGCTGGAAGATACAATTTCAGCCATTCCTTCTTGTCCTTCTTATACAAAGGATCGAAGTTGGTGAAATGACGAATGCTATCATCCGACAAGCCAAATCCTCCAAATTCCACAGCATCGGTATTCAATACCACATCATAAGCTCCATAAGG
>JAFQNW010000050.1 GCA_017420875.1 Bacteroidaceae bacterium | reverse complement strand
TGTGACGGCACATTCGAGGCGAGATATCATATGTTCTTGAAAACACCACATTGCCGTATATGCGACAGACGAAAAGCCGACATTGCCAAGCCGCACGAGGTGTTCTTGAGGAATGTAGAGGATCTGGTCGGAGACGAATACACGGTGCTTGAGCAGTATTCCACAGCGAAAGAACCGATATCCATTCAGCATAACCGTTGCAAGACGGTACAGAAATATGCCCCGAAACATTTTATCGACGGGCAACGATGCAAGTCATGTCAGCGTCGCATATCCGATCAGGAGTTTGCACGAATCGTTTCCGAGGTGTCATGCGGACGGTATACCTGTGTGGATCGGATGCCACCCAATAAGGTAGTCATCCGTGATACCGAGACGGAAACGGAGAAAACAATGACCGCACAACGGGCACTGCAGGAGCTTTTCCGTCCGACACCGTCGTCAATCCTACCGTTGGAGAAGAGAAACTTAAATGTAGAGATGCCCCGCAATCAAAAAGATATCATCATGGAGCATCTTGAAAAACACTATCACCCCGGCGAGATCATTGATACTCGCGAGCTTAAAGTGGATGGCTTAATGCGATCCTCTGTGACCAACGGTATGGGCGAGCTTGCCGCAGAGGGACGATTGATCAGAACAGGAGTTGGTTGCTATACTTTACTCTCAATGCCAAAGGCTGCCTAACGTATTGCAAATACATGAGGATGAGATCCTGTATTCATATCTGGTACGTCTTGCTCGATCCAACGGATACACAGATTTGAAAGAGTGCGTACAGCTGACAGGCCTCATACCAATGTCCCTTGAGCCCAACAATCGGTATAGAACCATTCGATATGAAATTCAAGCGGATCTGTACACCTTGTTGAAGTCTATCGACAGCGATCTTATCAAGGCATCTGACTTGTATCTGAAAACCTCGCTGTATCCGTTGGTTTTCCCAATGAGCTCCTTGACCTTGTCATCTCACCGCATTGGGATGCTCTCGCGGTATCGAATACAGAGTAAGCTGATCACGCCGCTCAATGATATTTACCGCGATTTGAAATTCTGCCCTATGTGCCGGAAGGAGGACGAACATGAACACGGAGAATGGTATTACCGACGCTCTCATCAGATCCCCAATGTAACTGCCTGTTATCGTCACGGTTGCCCGTTGTGTCGCTACGAAGGTGAAGCCGATAAGATCTTTGATGCCGATCAGCCGGTAGCCGTATTGGAAAAGGTAGAGAAGAGTCATGAATACGCCATATTTGCCCACGATTTCCTTCATGCGGAGCTGCAAGTGGATATCGCACAGCTCGCCGCTGCGGTATTGGCACGGATGAGCCATCTCGGCTATTCCAAATATAAATGTGAAGATATGCATCGAAAAATGGGAGCATATGCGACATTGTTGACCGGTTCGCTTCAAAGCTTTTTCAGATATTTCCCGAACAAGAGCCAGACGAATATCGTCGATTGCCTTACTTTACTACTCTATCTGTTCGGGGATGTTGAGACTTTGAGAACCTATCTCAATGAGACGGATACTTCATTTTCAACAGAGCCTTTTCTTCGAGGACGATATGAGCTGATTTCAACTTGGAAAGACAGCTTAATCGAATTGCGATGCCTGCATTGTGGCAACTTCTTTCTGACAACACCCTATCGGATCCGCTCTGGATGGGGATGCCCCGAATGTGACCGGCTGCTTGGTGACGAGCAATTGTTGCATAGGCTGTTTGATCATGCAAGCGGTGGCGGATACGATCTTATTTCTTTCTCCGGCTTTGCCGATAAATTGGTCGTCCGTCATAAAGCGTGCGGACGTGAGTATGCTGTCCGCACGCGAAGCTTCCTTGAAGAACAGCAACGGTGCCAATGCAGTCGCATATCCACGACAGATGAGATCTCACGCAGTATCGCACTGTGCGGCAACTTTGATCTGCTTCAATTCCGTCCGGATACTTCGATGCTTGAGATCAAGCACAGAGACTGCGGTACCGTTTTTTATCAGAAATATACGCGTCATCGACGCCAGCCTGTTTGTCCTGCTTGTAAAGAAGCAGAAAACAAGCCGAACAGCGAGGACTTCGCACAAAAAATCTTCGATCTGGTAGGAGAGTCCTATGTACCGGTAAGCAAATATGAGGGCCCAAAAAAGCGAGTACAGATACGGCACTGTGAGTGCAATACCGTTCAATCGTATATGCCGGGAAAGTTTTTGAGAGGATCAAGGTGCTCCTTGTGCCATCAGCGGCTTGCTTATACGGAGTTCGTTCGAATTGTGCAATCCGTATCATGCGGGAGGTATACGAGTATGGAACAAGTCGACCCGGATACGGCAATGATATTGGACAATGAAACAGGCAAGCGACGGACAATGAAAATCAAGTATGTGATGCAGGAGTTATTCCGTATTACACCGTCTTCCGACCTCCCACTGGAGCAACGCAATTTGGATGTGAGTATGCCTCAATCCATCGGGAAACGGATCCTGAAATGGCTTACCGAACATTATAAAACCGATGAGCCGATTGTTTTGAAAAAGCTGTCCATAGAGGACATTCCACATAAAACTGTAATGAAGACACTCAACAATTTGTATCGGGCGGGTAAGCTTGATAAACTTTCATATGGAGTGTATGTTCTGAAAGGAGAAGACAATGCCAAGGATTACTGAAGCAGGAAAGATCCGACAAAAGAGAGGAACAGGCACGGGAGCTGATTATACTTCATGGATTAAGATCCGCGAGGTGAACAGCATTGGTACGGCCTCTGTTATCGTTGATTATAAAACAGGACGAAAGGTGCAGTTACTGTCGCAAGGCGAGGTTTATTATTACTATTTGCTTCGTTGGGATGACACGGTTAAAGATATTCGTGAGCAGTTCCCGCTTGAACTTTCTCAAACTTTGAAAATAGCGGATCGGTTAGGCTTTCGACATCCCAAGGATCGGAGTACACGTATGACCACCGATTTGCTTGTTACGAGGACAAAGGGACGATTGGAAGCCTATAGCATCAAAGCTGATCGAAATATTTTGAATGATCGAAGAACGCTGGAAAAACTTCATATTGAACAACTGTATTGGGAACTGCAAGGTATTCCGTATCACCTTTGTTTTAAAAGTGATGTAAACAAGATTCTGGTACAAAACATTATGGACGTTGTTTCTTGCTATGAATGGAAATACGTACAGGATAAAGAGTCGTTGCTTCGATATAAGATTGCCCATAAGGAAATCGTTACAGATATGTGTACTGCGAGACTGAACTATCCTAAATTGATTGACAGAGATCTGCTCCCGGCATCGGAAACACTGGCCATGCCACGATGTTCTTAAGAAAGGAGAAAATGTGATGAACGATATCATGAAGATGATCGGAACCGTAATCAGCGACGGTGTGACACGATACAGGGTTCTTCATTTTCATGGAGAATACTTTATCCTGTGTCAAATGGACATCAACACACTGGAATTAAAATATTACAATGCTAATATGCTTCTTCAGCAGATCCGGAATGGCGATATTACAGTAGAGGCTTCTACGTCATCAACTTTGGTGGATCTAACCTATCTCTCCGAAAAGGAATTGGCAAAGTATCAAAGGAAGAAGGCCATTATGGATGAAATCAGAGAAATGTATGGTCCGGCATACATTGGCTTAATGGGCAAGGAGCGTAAGGATAGGATTGAACAGATTATTAGAAAGTATGGTATATCCAGAGGGGCGGTTTGGAAATACATTCGATTGTATTTACAGAGCGGATGTTGTGATGCGTCTTTGATGGATCGAAGAACATCTAATATCCTTGACGACCATAAAGAGTATTCTTATACAAAAAAGACAGGCAGACCGCAAATGGATTGCATTACTACCGGCGTTGTACTTGATGATAAGGTAGCCGCACAATATGAAGAGGCTTTGAAGGAATACAAAAAGGGACGTGAGATGACTCTCAAAAACGCTTATTTGTGGATGTTGAATCAATATTACTCTACCATATCCGCTTCGGGTTTTCCTATATTAAAGCCAATATCAGAGAGACCGACTTATCAGCAATTCACCTACTATTGCAGAAAACATATCACACAGGAAGAAAAGGATATTATCAAGAGCAGTATTACCGAACAGAAAAATGCGAAACGGTTACTGCTTGGCTGTTCTCGTACCAATGCAACACGTCCGGGGTGGATTGTAGAAGCGGATGCTTTGGAGATTGATTGCTCGATCGTATCCGAACTGCATTCCGAGCAATGTGTGGGGCGTCCTATCCTTTATATGATGATCGATGTCTATACCAGTGCAATTGTCGCGTTCTCGATTTCTTTTGAAAACAATTCCGTCTTGGGTCTGACTAATTTGATGTTAAATCTTGCAGAGGATAAGATCGAATATTGCAGACGTTATGGATTGGAATATGACAAGCTCATTCCTTGGCCCTCCAATTTTATTCCGAAGGAGATTCGATGTGATAGAGGTTCCGATTTCAAGAGTGATAAGTTTACGGAGATCTGCAATCGTTTGGGAATTAAGTTGACACTTGAACCGGGTGGAATGGGTTCGATGAAAGGATTGATTGAACAAAGCTTTCATCAATTCCAAACACAACTGCGACCCGAACTGGAACATAAAGGTTTGATCACCAAAAGACATGATTCCAATCATCATCGGGAGGCAATGCTGACCCTGACGGATTTTACAAAGCTGGCGATTACCTATGTGATTACCCACAATATGAAGGTGATTGAACAGTATCCTATGGAGAAAGATATGTATAAATGTCCTGATTTTTCTCCCACCCCGATTCAGCTCTGGAATTATGGTTGTAAAAAATACGGTTCGCCTCATATGATTACCGCTACCCAACATGATCAATATATCTACAATCTCATGGAAGAGAAGCAGGCAACTCTGTCTCGTAGCGGAATCGTATACGAAGGATTACACTACTTGCCCGAAGATGACCCGACTCTCTATCAAGAAATGTACACGCTCGATAAAAAGAAGGTCAAGTATGCGATTCGTTTGGACGCGAGAAATGTTGGCGTCATATATTATCAGCGAAACAATCAGTTGCTCCGAGCGAGATTGAATCCGGACTATCCCGGAAACATGGATTTTGACGGAATGACGGCGGCAGAATATAAAGAGTACAGGGACGAGAGAAAACGCATCACCCGCGAAGGCAAAAGATACAACATGGAATTGGATTACGGTCGAAACACGGTGAACAAGACAATTATTCGTTCCGCGACCAAACCCAGATACGCTTCGACATCGGATCTACGCGAGGCAAGAGCTTTGGAAAAACGGCAGACAAACAGTAACAATAGTATTGAGACGCATCTGCATGAAGCTCCAAAGCCAATATATCCGTTGTCGAATTCCCAAACACGAGAAGATGAAATGAATAGTACAAATGAAACGGAGTACCGCACTCCGACAGGAAATA
>JAFQNW010000049.1 GCA_017420875.1 Bacteroidaceae bacterium | reverse complement strand
CCTACCACCCGGGCATGATAATGGGGATCTCGATCACTTCCCGAAGGTGCGGGAGAGGAATAGATGTCGTATTTAATTGCCATAATGAATTTGAAGAAGTTTGGTTTTGTTTACAGCTGTGAAGTGTATGCTTCACGACTGTGGTTTGTGTCTTTCACAGCTGTGAAAGGTATGCTTCACGTCTGTGGTAGCTATTAAGTCTCTTGAGGCTTGAAGCTCTTTTGGATGGTTCTCAACTCTAACTTTTGAATCATTTTTGCCAAGCCTGAGAAACGGGGGAAATGGCCTCAGAGCCTATTGACAAACGGAATCACAGGTATTATCTTTGTCTCAGAATGAATGTCAAACTTAATCTTTTTTATCCATGAATCAAGTCAAAAAAATCCAAAAGTTATTGGCTCAAATGCCTGCCGTTTCTAACGCTTCTGCCCTTAATTCAACTAAACGCGTATCGTCTTTGGAGCGTTACCTGTTTGCTCATTACTATTTTCGTTTCAATCTCTTGACCGAGCAAACCGAGTTTCTGGAAAAAGGCGATGACATTGCCAACTTCCGAGTGTTGGACAAGCGTGAGTTGAACACCTTGGCTTTTGAGCTGACCCGCAACGGAGTGAAATGTGGCTTCGGTGAGTTGTCCCGTTATTTCCAGTCTTCCCTCATCGACTCCTATCACCCGTTCGAGTTCTATTTAAATAGCCTGCCCCGTTGGGATGGCAAAGACCGCGTGACCGATTTGGCGATGCGTGTCTCTCGCAACCCGTTGTGGCTGAAAGGCTTCCGTCGCTGGATGCTGGCGATGACTGCCCAGTGGATGAGGCTGAATCCGATTCATGCCAACAGTGTGGCCCCTTTGCTTATCAGCGAAGAACAAGGGATGTTGAAATCCACCTTCTGCAAATCCCTGATACCCGAATCCTTGCAGGCTTACTACACCGATCAGGCCGATTTGTCTGCCAAAGGCAATATGGAGCAGAAGCTGGCTTTGATGGGGCTCATCAACCTGGACGAGTTCGACCGTCTTTCTCCGCAACGCATGGCCCAGTTGAAGAACCTGATGCAGATGCCCTCCCTGAATGTCCGCAAGGCCTATCAGAAGAACTTCCGCCAGCTGCCTCGCATCGCTTCCTTTATCGGTACCTCCAATCGCAAGGACTTGCTGACCGACCCAACCGGTAGCCGTCGTTTCCTTTGTGTGGAGGTGGAGCAGAAGATTGATTGCTCGAACATCGACCTCGATCAAATCTATGCCCAGCTGAAAGCCGAACTAGCGAAGGGCAAGCCCTACTGGTTCACTTCCGAGGAAGAGGAAGAAATCCAGCAACACAATGCCGCTTTCTATCAGGTTCGTCCGGAAGAAGAACTGTTCCGTTCCTATTTCCGTGCCCCTCAGGGTTGTGAGTCGTACGAAGAACTCTCCTTGGTGGAAATCCTCGACGAGCTTCGCGAAAGCCATGCCCACCTACTCAACAAGGTGGATTACAAGCAGTTCAGTGCCGTCATGGTTGCTTCCGGCATCACGCGAGTGCATACCCAGGCTGGTAATCGCTACCGTGTAGCCCGTGTGGCGTGAAGGCTGAAGGCTATGAAGGGTGAAATTCCAACTTTTTTATTTCACTTTCATTCCCATAATCGTGGAATTTCAAGTAAGAAATAAGCTGTTGTTGCAATGCACGATTCTGTGCAAAGGCATAAATTCCTTCAGCCGCCCCTTCATTGTCCATCGGGACAATGATGCCATCCACGTTCTCGGTCAGTTGGGCCGAGGATGTGGCAAAACGGGTGATGACAACCGGTTTTCTTAAAATCTGTGCTTCACGCACGGTGACGGCTTTTCCCTCAAAACGGGAAGGCTGTATATAAATGTCGCAAGCCTTCATAAAAGGATAGGGGTTCGATTGCTTGCCCAGCAAGATACAAACCTCTTCCATCCCGGCTTGTCGAATATTTCGTTTGATCAACTCCTCATCACCCCCATAACCTAGGATATACCACTTGAACTTCAATCCTTTCTCTACCAGCTTTTGGCAGATAAAAGGTACATTATCAAAGTTCTTGGCCAAGGTAAACCGTCCCACCGAACAAAAGCGAAGTTCCCCTTCGATAGAAGGCATTTCGGCAGAAACATCCATCATGTCCGCTTGTTCCCGAACGAAAGTAGGAGAGAGGATATTTTCCATCACTTCCACCTTGGTAGCCAAGGTGGGGAATGTCTGAAGAAACGTCTTTTTCACCCCCTCGGATACCGCCATGATGCGGTCAAAACTACTCCATACCGGTAATTCCTTGGAAGCATGGATGCTGATGGTTGAGTAATCCGTATGAATCCAAGCTATTTTCTGCTTGGCATCCACTTTATCCCGAACAATGTTGTGCGGAGTCAGAAAACTGATAGCTAAATCGTAGGTTCCATATCTTTTTAAGGATGGTAGCAAAGGAGTCACGCAATCCGCCACATATTGAAATATCCCCGAATCTTCCTTAGGATGATGTTTTTTCTTGTAAATGGCATATTGGATTTTGCTAACTATTCTTGCCAAAGCCACCCCTATATGACCTTCCTTTACAATTTCTTTGATAGGTCGATTAATTGCTGCATACGCCTTGTTCTCAGGAAGCAATCGTACCGCTTTCGGAATCAACGACATAAACTCCCCCCGATGGTCGTATACAAACAAATCCACTTCATAGCAAGTGTAGTCTATCGCATTCAGCAACCCGATGAGCGAGCGTTCCGCTCCTCCGATTTCAAGGTATTGGATGGCTATGAAGAGGCGTTTTCTCATCCTTTTCTGGTTTGATAACCAATCAGGTATTTAGCAAAAGGCAACAAACTAATGAGGTAGCAACTGAGGGTTGATAACACAAAAGTCAATACCGCGATGGTACTTGTTTGCAGAATATAAGAATCTATATTTGTGATAAAATCACATTTCCAAAGGATATATCGCATAATGAATATGTGTATCAGATAGATTCCGAACGATAGATTTGCTATGCGTGATATCATTGTTTCTACTCGATTACTGAAATTCAGTGGAAGTTTGCTAATCGTTTGGAACCAGCATACACATTGAATCACTACGAAGATGGATAAATACCAGAATACCTCATAGAAATCCACCTTCCATTGCAATACCTTGCAGACAATTGGAGTTGCGATGGATACCGATAAAGCCGGAATCAGTACTTTCCAAGAAAGCCGTTGAGGATATTGTTTGAGGTAATATCCCAACACGAAATATCCGGCATAGCCTGTAAAGTAATACAAGATTCCCGTATTGCCTTGATTGATTTCGATAAACGGAGTCAAGAGGGGATAACATAAACTGATACCCCATAGGCCTAAATAAAATTCCATTTCCTTTTGTGAAGCTGCCTGTAACCATCGGCTAAGGATGGGAGCCAACAAGTACAGCCCAATCAAGGTGTACATAAACCAAAGTACCGGATTCCCTTGTGCTGAGAAAAGAATGGATATCCATTCTTTCATCAAAGGCACTTCGTCCCCTTTGATGAAATTAGCGACTATATAAAAGATGCTCCAACAAAGAGTTGGCAGTACCACTTTTCCCAATCTCTTCTTGATAAAGTTCATAGCATCCGTCTTTATCGGTAGCAGGAGAGACCCGGATACCATAAAGAACAAGCCAATGCACGGAGCGGTGAAATAGCTTAAGGTGGATAAGAAGATTCCGTTGGCTTGCTCGCTAGGTAGTGGTGCATGCATGAAGATGACCATGAGACAAGCAAGGATGCGGAGGAGGCTTATGTTATGGTTGTGTTTAGACATCTATGGGTAATTACATAAGAATTTTATTAATGATATATAAAGTTCTGAATAGTCCCCACTTGATTGGTAAATAAGTTAAGTATTCACCTATAGACTGTGGCTTGTGAGACATGATGGATTGTCTAACCAAACTATTTTTATGTATTTCTTTTAGCTTTTTATAAACACATTTTTTTTCTTCCATAGAAGAATGAAGAAGTTTTAAATACTTATAGATTATGATTTCGTATGAAAAGAATAAAATGCGATTAGCGATTGTCTCATTATGAAAGAAACGAGTAGTCAAAATATGAGCCTCATTATAAATATCAATAATATTTGCCGGTAGTGAATCTACTCCAGTTTTTATTCCAATTGTTCTATTCCAATGATACAAATGATTTTGTATGGAACATAAACTATTAGAATGAGTCAGATATTTCACCATAAACATATAGTCTTCATTGATAGGAACATTCTTATATGAGATGTTGTTGTTAATAATTATTGATGCTTTTAATAATTTGTTGCAATTGATATTTATCATCCCAGATTCAAATAAATTAATGAGGGCACTTTTATTTGTGAAATCATTAATTTTAATTGTATCAGGCGTATACTCTTTTCTACATGATATGATATTATTATCGTATGTATCTACATAATACCCGCATATTACCATATCATAATCACGTTGAGCATACATTGAACTTAAATAATTAGGTTCAATTGTATCATCCGCATCAACAAAACATACATACTTCCCTTGTGCTTTTGATAAGGCTAAATTTCGGGCAGCAGAAACACCTTGATGATCTTGCTGAAAGACTCTGATACGACTGTCTTTCTTTGCTAATTCCAAGCCTACCTCATAACTGTTATCATTAGAACCATCATCTATCAACAGGGCTTCCCAATGTGGAAAGTCTTGATTTAGAACTGATTCAAAACAAGCCTGTAGGGTTGTAGAAGCATTGTATATAGGGATAATGATGGATATTTCGATTGAATGATTCATTATTCGCTTAATAATTGTTCGATTTGTTTCATGGTTGTATGGATGTCAAAGAAATCTTTTCGTTTAGCTGCTTTTTCTTTTAAATCCAGATAATAGTTTTTGTCGGTTATTACAGAGTTGAGTACTTGATATAAATCATCATAGTTATTACATAGGATCCCATATTTCCCATTATCCAATAATTCGTTGGGTCCCGAACAATCCATACTAATAACCGGCAAACCTAAAGTCAAAGCTTCAGCAATAACCAAACTGTATCCTTCGGAACGGGAAGAACATACGAATAAATTCATTTGCTTCATAATAGGATAAGGGTTCTTGACATATCCCAATAAATGAATATGATTACTCATATTTTCCTCTTGAATGATTTGTTCCAATCGATTCCTTTCATTTCCTTCGCCTAACAGATAAAGATGTATATCCAATCCTTTTTGGGTCAACTTGGATACTATCGGAATTAATAAGTCATACCCTTTTGCTGGGACTAGACGACCAACAGAAACGATCTTGAATGAACCATTTTTTATTTCATAGCTGTTGGATTCATTTGATAGGTTCTGGATATGTTGTGTGTCTATAGGATTATATAGTGTTATAACGTTTCTTAAAAAATAATCTGATACCATTACTGCTTGCACATCTTTGGATACAGTCACTACTTTGTCATATTTGGTAAATGCTATTATCTCCTGTTCTTTATTTTGGTAAATATGTCCATCTGTGGTCCAAGGTAATTCTTTTAAATTACAATGTACCCATGCAATCTTGTTTTTAGATGTATGAGCTAATATCTTCGTGCAATATCCCTCTGTAAAAGCAATGTATGTATCTATCCCTTTTTGAGGTATAATCCATTTGTTCACCAAACTTGCAGGCAAATATTGATATAGGAGTTTGTATTTTACTTTATACCACCATCTCAATATCGGATGGTTACTTTGCTTTATAATGGTTCGATAGGTTATTTGGGAAAAATCTACATCCTTCTTCAGCACGCCGGTATCTACAAGGGTCAGTAGGGTGATGCAGTACTTTGACTTATCCAAATGATTTAGAAGAGTGACCAATACTTTTTCAGCACCACCACCGGATAGAGATTCTATGAAAAATAAGATGTTTTTCATTTTATTTTTAACACTTCTTTTTTCCCAATTAATTGAGGAAAATATTTATTTAATAAATAAATGGATGGCCACAACAATAAACAGGTTAGAATTAAATTGCAGATACCGAAAGCAATATTCATTGGTCCAATAAAACTTTGTATCATTATCAGAAAGATGGTTAGATACATATCATGCAATCCTAATACTATAAGAGAATACATTCCGAAAAATGTGATAATTCGAGTGAAGAAAGTACCTTGTATAAGTTGACTGAAATATACTAATAAGAAACTGATAGCCGTAAATTCAAATATGTTACCTAAAAAATGGATGAAGGGATGAAAATTCTCCATTCGGGATATTAGGGATAATAATAAAACAATTATATTAACAGTCAGTAATTTGTTTCTATGCGTAATTAACTTCTCTTCTGATAATAAAATATTATTTGATAAATATCCAATGGTAAAAAAGATAAAATAGGGTAATGACCGCCCAAACATAAAAGGTGTAGGAATCCATTGAATATAAAAGAACCCTATTGTTGAAATAATAAATGCAATAATTAGTAATGGTATTTTAGTCTTGATGATTTTTTCTATTACGTACATTACCAACTGCATACATATAATGGCACAAATAAACCATAATGGATAATTAACAATAAATGCTTCATTACCTGTGTATAGCTTAAATACATCCATAATAGAATAAATGACATTATCTACCGAATGATATTTGGCATAATTGATGGCTAATAAGAAAAAATAATATAGAATGTAAAAGAAACAAAAGGGTATAATTAATTGATTTACTTTTTTTCTCCAAAATACATTCCACTTATAAGGTTTATAAAGTAAGCCTGAAACAAAAAATAAGGTAATATTAAAAAAGGGATAATTTACAAAATCGGGATGTGTGGTGTGATACCATACAATCCACAACACGCAAAACCCTTTTAATGTATCGATATAATTAATTCTATTGTTAGAATTCATTTAATTATAATAATTTAGAGTGAAAAAATCCTATAATATTATATGGAAAATAAATGATTATTATTTTGAGCCATATCGGAGCATCTATTATATTAAAATTACGTTTTAAATATCCTCTATCAATATATGTAGTGTTATTTTTTAAATATTCTCTTAAACTTTCATTCGTATATGTTTTCGTTGCTAATCTTATAGCATCATTTACGATATTAAATAATTCGTTTGCAATTATTTTTTCACATTCTTTATTGATATAGTCTCTTTTGTAAAAGGAGTCCTTTAGCAGATTCCAATATAAGCAATCATTTTTTAATTTGTATGAATATAACTGTTTACTTAGACTAAATGGATTGTTTTGTTCGTAGTAATATCCTATACTTGAAATCAGCTTAATTTTATCTATATGTTGAGCGTATCTATAATTGAAGTCACGATCTTCGCCAAATGACAAGTCAACATTGAACTTTAATTGTTTCTTTATTATTATGTCCCGTTTGTAAAGCTTTGCGACTGGTGAAGTTAATAATGGTTGTGAATGGAAAATTATAAAATCATTTATGTCATTTAGGTTTAGACTATTGTCTTTATATTTTATCTGCTTGATTAATCTGTTTTCATAATAGTCATAAATGCCAGATAATATCCAGTCATAATCATTATTTTGATTCAATAAATTATAGATAAGATTAGAATCGATATAGTCGTCACTATCTACGAAACATATATATTTCCCTTTAGCTATTTCAATCCCTTTGTTTCTGGATTTTGATACACCACTATTGGTTTGGTTAATAATCTTAATGTTTTTGTATTTACTATAATTGTCGTTTATGATTTTTAGAGAGTTATCAGTAGAACCATCATTAATAATAATTAGTTCAAAATTTTGATATGTTTGTTTTATTATAGAATCAATACATCTCTTAATGTATTTTTCACTATTATAAACAGGAACTATTATACTAATTTCCATGGGCATATAGTTTATCTTTTAGTACTTGAAGAAATTTTAAACCGAATCTTAAATCTGGTTCAAGATGGTTGCCTTCTGCCCATTCATTCCAAGCTCTAATAAAAACAATTTTATTTCTTTTATTTTCAACATGTCTTATCGCATCATCTACATGTTTAGAAAAAGTCTTTGGAGTGTAATTGTTTAAGACTAATGCTCTATTTCCACTTCTAGGCGTATGATCCCATCCTGATATAATTGTGGGTATTATATTTTCTTTTTTATCATAATTTGATAAGAAATATTTCATAGCCTTTGCATACGAATATACATAGGGTCTTTTTAAAAAAATGTGTTTAATATAATCTATGAATATATTTATTTTTTTTCGATGAAATTCAAATTCTTGTAATCTCATTGTATTTATTGCATCAAATCCTAATTTTAATGCTTTATCAATTTCATTATCTCTTTTTACAATCGCTATAAAATATATGCCATTAAATCCATCATCTTTCGCTAATTTATTCCAACATGAAATGAATTCATGAGCATCAGGAATTTCAAAAGGACTAAAAATTGCAAATAAAGGTTTATTGTCAATCTTGTAATATCTGTCATCTTTAAAAGCTGGGTATAAACTTTTATAATGCGTTTGATAATCATCTATACCTCCATAATCTTGCTTGACTATGATTTCTCTTGTTTTTACATTATGCCAATCGTGGTTAGCCCAAGCTAAGCAAAAAGGTAATGTAATCTCTTTATCCTTTAGAACTTCCTTAAATGGCATGTCCATAATTTCTTGATTTTTCCCTAACCAATAATGCCAATAGCAGAAGGCTGATATTCCATATTCTATAGCTAATTGTGCTTGTTCTCTTCGTATAGATGGTACAGATAAGTCGTAAAAGCCTAAGTCGGCAGGTATGTGAGGTTGATAGTGTCCTTTAAAAAGCGGTTTGGCTTTGGCTGTATTAGTCCATTCGGTAAATCCTTTACCCCAATAGTCATCATTAAATTTAATACGATGATATTGTGGTAAATAATATGCGATAAGTTCTATATTATGTTTCATCTGTTAATTTTTATAATTATAGCAGGGTTACCAGCAGCAACACTATATGGAGGAACATCTTTGGTTATAACAGAATTGGCTGCTATGACTGCTCCTTCACCAATTGTTACGTTGGGTAGAATAGTAGCTTTATCTCCAATCCATACGTTATCTTTAATGACAATTGTTCCTTTTGAAGTTACATTTCGTAATCTGGGGGGGGGAATTTAGTGATAAATAGTCGGTGCTACCGTGCGAGTTATCTGTTATTGTAACCCATTTCCCTGTTAATACATTATTACCGATTTTTATATTATTAATAGCTGTAATATGATTCCAAGCACCAAATGAACAATAATCTCCAATTGAAATGATACTTTTTTTTGATGAGCTATTATCCCAAGCAGTTAGATGTAAATCTTTCCCAAAGGCAGTTCCAATACCAATGTCAATATGTTTTTTTCCAATAATCCAAGCTGGTTTGTAGAAATGTGTACCATAACCTATATGTAAAAAATCCTTATTGTTTTTGTGAAAAATCCATTTGTTATGAAGTTTTATAAAAAATGTTCGCATTGTTTTAAATAAAGGGTATAACAAATCGAATG
>JAFQNW010000048.1 GCA_017420875.1 Bacteroidaceae bacterium | reverse complement strand
TCGTTGATGGGTGCTATCCAAGGTTTGCTCTTGGCTCAGTACGAAGTGTTGCGTGAAAACGGACATACTCCTTCTGAAGCGTTCAACGAAACTGTTGAAGAACTCACCCAATCGTTGATGCCGCTCTTTGCCAAGAACGGTATGGACTGGATGTATGCCAACTGCTCGACTACCGCCCAGCGTGGTGCCCTCGACTGGATGGGCCCGTTCCACGATGCCATCAAGCCGGTGGTTGAAAAGCTTTATGCCAACGTGAAGTGCGGTAACGAAGCACAGATTTCCATCGATAGCAACTCGAAGCCCGACTATCGCGAAAAGCTGGAAGAAGAATTGGAGGCTCTCCGCGAAAGCGAAATGTGGCAAACTGCTGTAACCGTTCGCAAGCTTCGTCCGGAAAACAACTAATCAAGTAAATTTTTACATTCGTGTCATTCTGAGCGAAGTGAAGAATCTAATGGTATCAAGTCTTTATGGATTCTTCGTTTCACTCAGAATGACACTTCTTTCAATTTTGATACATGGAAAACAACTTTTTAGAACTGATTCGTACCCGTCGGAGCTGCCGTCATTACAAGCCCGAGCAGATAACCGACGAGGAACTGCATGCCGTGCTCGAAGCCGGCACGTATGCCCCAACGTCCCGAGGTTTGCAATCTCCCTATATCGTGGCCGTACAGAACATCCTTTTGTTGGAACAGCTGGCACAGATGAATGCCAGCGTGATGGGAGTGACCAGTAACCCGTATTACGATGCACCCACTTATGTGTTGGTCTTTGTCCCTGCTGATGCTCCCAACGGAGTGCAGGATGCCAGTCTGGTGCTCGAGAACATGATGCTTGCGGCACATGCCCTGGGTTTGGGAAGCTGCTGGATTCATCGCGAACGCGAGATGTTCGCTACCGAAGAGGGCCAGCAACTGATGAAGCAATGGGAGCTACCCGAAGGATTGGTAGGTATCGGTGCCCTGGCCTTGGGTTATCCCGATGGCGAACCGCTTCCGGCCAAGCCTCGCAAGGAAGGTTACGCCCGCATCATCCGATAATTTGATTCTCCTTCGATTGGAAGCCTGCTGTCTGGCTTCTAATTCTTCTTGAATGATTCATATCTTCACAGTAGTGAAGCATGCTTTTTATTGCTGTGAAGTGTATTCTTTACAGCTGTGCAAGGTATCTTTCACAGCTGTGAAAGATTGGGAACTTCAAGGCTGAAATGCTGAAACCTTAAGGGAGCCGCCTAAATGCCTCCAATTGTTTCGTGAGATTTGTATAGGCAGTGCCAAAAAAAGAGGATGTACTTTTCAGTACATCCTCTTCCATTTATCTGAAAACAGTAGTTGCTTGATTAGAAGTACAAGTAACGAGAATCCTTCACGTTAGCACGTTCGTACAAGTCGTTGATGAAGCTGCTAGCATAGCGGCTGTTCAAGATGTTCAAGGTAGTTTGTTCTTCCTTTACATCGAATTCTTCGGCTGTATTTTCTCTGTTGATTGGTTGCAACACGTATACAGCAGAGTTACCCTTGATAGGAGCACTCAACTTGTTGATTTCTGTCTTGCTTGCAATGGCACCCAAGTTAGGTTCGCTTGCACTGGTAATGCTTGCAAATACAGGAGCAGAGAAAGTGATGTGCTTTACAGTGTCGGTTACTACGTTAGCAATACCCTTAGCTTGGTCGAAGCTGGTCACGCCCTTCAATTGTTCCATGATTTGTGCAGCCTTCTTGTCGGCAGCGATTTCCATTCTCAACAAGTCGGCCACAGCATTGATGTTGCGGTAACCTTCCGGATTGATTTTTTCCAAAGCTACTACCATCATGTGGTCGTTTTCGCCACATTCGTACAATGGAGAAACTTCACCTTCGTTTGCTTCGAATACCCACTTCAAAGCTTCGCGAGTGTTCTTCACGCCACCTACATAGTGTTCGTTGTTGCGGAAGTCAGCACGATCCAACAAACGGTAACCGCTTTCTTCTGCGTTCTGAACCAACTTGTCCAAAGTAGTGTTTTGAGCTACGAACTGGCTGAAGTCGTTGTATGCCTTGTTGTAAGTTTCCTTGCTGAATTCTACCGGACGCTTGATAACGGCAATCTGGTATTTGTCCTTTACAGCCTTCTTGTCCAACACTTGGAGAATGATGTTTACCTGACCCAATTCGAGGTTAGTCATTTCATTCTTGTTGCTGTTGATTAAAGTCTTGATGTACTTGGCGTTGTCTGCATCCATGGTTGCACCTTCGTAGTTGCGTGCAGTCATCCATGTGCTTTCGCCTGTCTGACCGTATACCTTAGCTACTTCTTCGAAGTTTGCACCACCCTTCAAAGCAGTGTAGATGCTGTCGGCCAATGTCTTGGTCTTTTCAGCTGTTTCAGCATAAACCTGAATCTGACGGAATTGGATAGAGTCAGCGATCGCTTCCTTAGCCAATACCTTCATGGCATTGTAAGAATCGTCTGCCTGATTGTAGTAAGGACCGAACACTTCGCCCAACTTCACTGAGTCGATGCGGCTTGCGATGTCGCTAGGATATACTTCCTTGTTGATAGCGATTTCAGTGAAAGGAACAGTAGAACCTGTTGTGCGGATGAAAGCTGCCATTTCGGTAGCTGAAGCCAACTGGTTAGCATATTCAGTAACTTCGTTCAACACATCGGCACGGTCTTGTTCAGATGGAGTAACCAATACGTCGATGTACTTGATGTCGCGAGTTTCGATCAACTGCTTGTACATGTTCTTCTTTTCGTTGTAACGAGCCTTGATTTCGTCGGCAGTAACCTGAACAGTCGAGTCGCTGATTGCAGAGTAAGGAACAGCAGCCAACAAAACGTCGGTCTGTTGAGCACGTGCAGCGAATGCGTCTTCAGCTGAAACTGGGTTAGAAATCAATGACTTTGCAATTAAGCCTTGGTACTTTTCGGCCAACAATGATTGCTTCAAGGTCTTTTCGATGAAGTTCCAGAAAGCACCCATTTGTTGGTAGTATTCTACGTACTGAGCAGGAAGTTGGCTAGATGTAGAACCCAAGTTTGCGTATTCTACCAAGAATTGCTTCAACATGTCCTTGTCGAACGCACCAGTCTGCGGGTTGCGGAACGGAGTCTGCATCAACAATGGGTGAACGCCTTGGTCGATAATGTCTTGGATTTCGGCATCGCTAACCTTCAAACCTAACTTTTCAGCTTCGGCTTCGATCAACTTGTTGTTTACGTATGATTGCCATACTTGGTCTTTTACCATGGTGAGCTGGTCGTCGTTCAAAGCAGATGCACCTTGAGTCAGCTTGATAACTTCCGAGTATTCGTCTACCATAGTTTGATAATCTTGGGCTGTAAGTGTTTCTCCTAAGACTTCACCTACATCTTGACGGCCTTGATGAGGCTGGATTGCTTTCCAGGCATCTCCTGCAATAAATGCAAAAAGGGCAAGACCGATAACAATGACCAACAGGGGTCCTTTGCTTCTGATTTTTTGTAAAGTTGCCATTTATTTTACTATTTTTTGTTTATTGTTTTCTAATCTTCGCATTTTAGGGCACGAAGATACAAAAAATGCTGCTTACTATCTATTTTATTTCAAAAAAAATATCGTTATTCGTTCACTTTCAGCTTTACAAGCTCTATTTTGGTAGTCGTAACCTTGATAATTCGGAATTGGAATTTGTCCAACGTGATGATGTCGTGTGCTTTCGGGATGCTTTGATACTGATGAAGAATCAAGCCACCAATGGTTTGGTATTCGTCGCTTTCGGGGAGTTCGAGTGAGAATAGTTCGTTGGCCTTTTCAATCTCCAATCGTCCCGAAAAAATGTATTCGTTGTTCCCCAAGGATTTGGCTACATAGGAGGTGGTATCGTGCTCGTCTTCAATTTCGCCGAAAATTTCTTCCACCAGGTCTTCCAAGGCAACAATGCCCGAGGTGCCTCCAAATTCATCGACCACCACCGCCAACGAACGCTTCTGCTGCATGAACAGTTTCATGAGCTTGTTGGCATTCATGGTTTCGGGCACGATGGGAAGCTGGCGAATGCTGTCATGCCAGTCCTTGGGCTCGCGGAACATTTCAGAAGAATGGATGTAGCCCACAATGTTGTCAATGTTGTCTTTATATACGAGAATCTTGCTGATACCTTTTTCGATGAACAGATCCTTGAGCTCTTCGATGGTTGCATCGTCTTCGGTAGCAATGATTTCAGTACGCGGAATCATGCAATCGCGGACTTTGATGCTCGAAAAGTCGAGTACATTCTGGAAGAGTTTCACTTCGGTATTGATTTCTTCTTCATCTTCTGCATCTTGGATGCTGCTTTGGATGAAGTGGTCCAAATCAATCTTGGTAAATGCCTTGTCGCGGTCTTCCTTATTTATTTTAGTACCGGTTAGCCTGAGCAGGATGTTGGACAAGCCCGAAGCGAACTTGCTGATGGGGTAGAGAACCACATAGCAGATGAATGCCGGGATGGCGAACAGGTTCATGGTAAAGTTTGGATTGATTTTGAACAAGGTCTTGGGCATGAACTCTCCCGTTACCAAAATGATAAGTGTCGAGATGATGGTCTGTATCAAGACCAACAGGAATTCATTGCTGATGAAGTTGACCAATAAGCGTTGTTCAATGACTTCGGCCATCAGAATACCGTAGATGACCAATGCAATGTTGTTCCCCACCAACATGGTCGAAATAAAGTTGTTGGGGTTATTGAAGAAGATGGATAGAATCCGCGAGGTGAGGCTTTGGTCGTTGCGGTCCATCTCGAAACGAAGCTTGTTTGAGGATACAAAGGCGATTTCCATGCCAGAGAAGAAGGCAGAAAAAGCCATTGAAATCAGAATCTGTATAAAAATACCCATGTCGTAGGTTATTGTTTGCTTTCTATCTTTATGCTATCTTGTTGAAGGCTGTCCGGCTTGTTGGATTGCTCGGGAGCCTTGTCTTCTATGGTAAAAATACCGGTATTGTTGAATATCTGGTATTCGGTCAGCTCTTGATTGGATTCAAAGCCGTATCCGGTGATGATTTTATCTTCTTGTGCAATCTGGATGAACTTGTCGGAATAGATTTTCTTTTCTTTTTCATCCCAGAAAAGTTGTTGGGTATCGAACTTGTCGCCTTTCTGGTTATGTATTTGTACATTTCCTCTAAGTTCCCATAATTTTTTCTTCTCGAAATAGTAAGCTGTATCTGCTTTGATGCTGGCGTCAATGTGGAATAAACTGTCGAACTTTTCCAGGTATACCCCTTTCTCGAACGACCAATAAGGTGGGTTCTTCTTGTCGAAGATGGCCCATTCTTCGGTAACAATCTTGTAGCGGGTGATGCCTGAATCGGATATGAGGGTACTGACTCCCAATGATTTCATGCTGGGTAGGGTGTCCTGTTCGGAAATGGCATCGGCCAGTTTTTTCTCTTTCCCCGAGCATGCAGGAAATAAAACAAACATAACAGCTGCAAGAAATGCAGCTGTTATGTTTATGAATGTCAAGTATGTCTTTCTCTTGTCGATGATTGACATTACCTTATCTAATAGTAGTAGTTTCACCAATCCAACCACCGATAGTGACAGCGTCGCCCTTCTTCAAACCGATGAAGAACAAGTCTTCGTCCTTCGGAGTGTAGCCAGAATATGTTCTGATCAATTCATTAGCTTGTTCAGTTACGCTTTCGTCTACGCTCTTAGCTTTTTGCAACTTGTCGATTACTGCGAAGAATACGCACTTGTTCAAAGCAGCTTCGTCGCTCCACTTCGGGCTTGATGCATACATCTGTGCAATCAAGATGTATGGCTTACCGTTAGCACCATTCAATTCGATTGACTTGCGAGCGTATTGCTTAGCCTTGCTCAATTGCTTGCCACCAAACAAAATCAATGCAGCAGAATAATAGTAATCAGCCTTTACGATTGGGTCTTGTTGCAATTCGATAGCGTTGTCGAAGTAAGCGATACTCTTGTCGAGGTCACCCTTCTTGTAGTACATGTAACCACAACCGATAGCAGTTTCAGCAGTCGGTTCGATAGCGTGTGCCAATTCAGATGCAGCGAAGTAAGCTTCAGCTTCTGTACAACCCAACATCTTCATCACCTTCATTACTTGCTTCAAGTATTCCAAGTTAGTCTTGTTAGCTTCCACTTTCGGAGCATAGATAGCCTGGAGGTTGTCGCAAGTAGCGATACCACTGTTGATGAAGTGAGCATCGATGTTGTCCTTAGCTGTCTTGTAGTTCTTCTTGGTGTTTTCCTTAGTTGCAGCGTTGTATGCTTCGTTGGCATAACCAGAAGTGTTGATGTAGTCTTGTACGAACTGTTCCTTGTGAGATTCGTCAGCCTTCACCTTGCGTGCAGAAACGTCTACAAATTCCATCAAGATGTAATATGGCAACTTGCTCTTTTCTGTGTTAACAGCTTCAGCAAACATTTCGTAAGCCAAGTTGATGTCGCTACCACCCATTGTGAAGTAGTCGTGAGCCTTGTCACCCATGATGTCGGCCTTGCTGGAAGGTCTCTTAACCAATGAGTTCAACTTGTCCAAGTATTGGAAACGTTGGTCGTATACCTTCATCAATTCATCGAAGTATTGCTTTTGCTTTGCAGGATCTTTTTCTGCAGCAAAAAGACCACGAAGAATCTTGGCACCATTAGTGTAAGTACCTACTTGAGCCCAAGGAGCTTCAGTAAACACAGCCTTCCAAGGACCGTATGCATCCTTGAAGTTGTTTGTCTTTACATACTCAGTATAAATACTGATGTTCTTCAAGCAGTTCAAACTGTCTTGACCATGACCAAATCTTGATCCGTCTTCTACTCCCTTTTGGGCGAAAACTGCTGTAACGCTTAATGAAAGAGCGAACAGCGTTGTTAACATCTTCATTTTCATCATATAGAAATTATAGTTATTATTATATATTTTACTCAACTCTCCATTTCATGAACCAGCGTTCGTTGAATGTCAAACCAATGTTGACCTTCAGGTAGTTTTCTTCAAGCATCCCCTTAAACTTCGGACTTACCTTTATATATTGTCCGGAAATGTTCAGGATTGACTTGTTTCTGAATATCGGGAAACCGAAACCAAAGCTTGCTCCATATTCACGGGCTCCTTCATTGCCGTTTACCTTGGCATAAGGGTCAGAATAATAAGCTCCAATACGGTACTTGATGCGATTCAAATATCCGCGACGGGTTGGGTTAGGTACAAACTCGGCACCGAATGAAATCTTCTTGCGGTCGTTGAACGCTCCTTGTTGGTTAAAGAACTTGATGTCCGCCCATTTCTGGAGGGTGTAATCCAAACCTACGGTCAAACGATTGTTATATACATAGGTAGCACCTACACCAAATGTGTGCGGCAAACTGAATGCATTCTGTATACTGTCGACGGTTTGCGTTTGGATGCTGGAAGTTTGACTTGAGAAAGTCTCTTTATACTTGTATCCGGTGCTGTGCATGTCGTGTCCATACGAATATACCGCCCCGAGATTTACCTTATGCTTTTCTCCGAAGTCTTGTGTGTACTGAACACCCAAATCCAGTTTGTAGTCGCTAACCTTAATCTTATCGGTACGCAAACTGCTGAATGCATTGCTGTTATTGAATACAGTAGCTACTGAATGGGTGATGTTACCATATAGGTAAGAGAAGTTCATACCCACAGACAAGTTTTCAAATACTTTGTAACCCAAACCTACGAATACTTGTTGCAAACCACCATCACCTGTATAGGTGTCGCTGGCTTGGATAGGATTGTTGTAGTCGTCAGAACCGACTTCGTTGGTTTGCCCCATATTGTATCCTACTATAGAATAAGGTAGGAAACCTGCACTGAGTGCCATCTTCTTGAATAAACGGAATTGCATGGCAAGGTAGTCTACTGTAGAGTTCTTTGCGTTGGTTTGTACAGCTCCTTCCTTGAAATTGGCATTTTGCAAAGACAGGCCGGCATCGAACAAAAATGTCAACGAGTCAACAGCAGTGTATGACGCAGGGTTGGAGGCGTTGATTTGGAATCCGTCTCTCAAACCATACGAAATTCCGCCCATAGCCTTGCTGTTTCCAAAGCTTTGGTCGGATAATTGCCCGAATCCATAGCGGGTATATGGCGAATTAGTCCCGCTTTGTGCAAATGCAAGCATGGCACATAGCATGACAAAACAGGTACTGATTAGTCTTTTATATCTTATCATTATACTCTAATATTCTGTTTAATCCTTTCAATACTAAAAAACTATCTGCAAAGATGCTACTTTTTAAGTTTGTATCAAAAGAAAATTTGTCTCCACCCGTTAAAAAAACCAAAAGTTGAGGATAAATCTTCTTAAGTTGCTGGATATAGCCTGCAATTTCGAAGGCAATACCCTGATAAACTCCCGAACGGATGGCTGTTTCGGTCGTTTGCCCATAAGTTGGCAAGTCGCCTTCGGCCTGCACTTCGGGCAACTTGTTCGTAAAGGTATGAAGTGCCTTTAAACGCATCTCCATGCCTGGTGAAATGTTTCCGCCGTGATATTGTCCGTGTTTGTCGATGAAGTCGAAAGTAATACAAGTTCCCGCGTCGATGATA
>JAFQNW010000047.1 GCA_017420875.1 Bacteroidaceae bacterium | reverse complement strand
GTCTGTAGCATCAGCAGGCATCGCACTAGGTAGCAACGGCATCCTGAATGCTGCCACACACATGCCTAACCAAAAACCCAAAGGCGAAAAAGTAAAAATCGCATACATCGGCATCGGTAACCGAGGCATGCAGATCATCGAAGCCTTCCACGACACACAGATGGTAGACGTCGTAGCCCTGTGCGACGTAGACATGGGTGCCCCGCATACACAGAAAGTAATCGGCATGTACCCCAAGGCCAAGCAGTTCCGCGACTTCCGCAAGCTGTTCGACCAAGCCGGCAAGGAGTTCGACGCCGTAGCCATCGCTACCCCCGACCACTCACACTTCCCCATCACCATGCTGGCACTCGCCTCGGGCAAACACGTCTACGTGGAAAAACCCATGGCACGCACCTTCTACGAAGCCGAACTCCTGATGGAAGCCGCACGCAAGCGTCCACACCTGGCCACTCAGATGGGTAACCAGGGACACTCCGAAGCCAACTACTTCCAGTTCAAGGCGTGGAAGGAAGCAGGCATCATCAAGGATGTACATGCCGTAACCGCCCACATGAACAACGAACGCCGCTGGCACAAATGGGATGCCAACATCCATCGTTTCCCTACGGGACAACAATTGCCTAAGGACATGGATTGGGACACTTGGCTCTGTGCCCAGCAATGGCACGACTACCATCCGGACTACCACCAGGGACAGTGGCGTTGCTGGTACGACTTCGGCATGGGAGCCTTGGGCGACTGGGGTGCTCACTTGCTCGACACCGTACACGAATTCCTCGAACTGGGCTTGCCTTACGAAATCACCATGAAGTATGCCGATGGCCACAACGATTACTTCTACCCGTTCTCGTCAACCATCCTCTTCAAGTTCGGTGCCCGCAACGGCATGCCACCGGTGGATGTAACCTGGTACGACGGACTCGACAACCTGCCTCCTATCCCGGCCGGCTACGGTGTGTCAGGTCTCGACCCCAACATCCCCGTCACCAACCAAACCAACCAACGCCAAGCCAAGCTGAACCCTGGCAAGATAATCTACTCCAAGGACCTCATCTTCAAGGGCGGAAGCCACGGCAGCACCCTCTCCATCATCCCCGAAGAAAAGGCGAAGGAGATGGCACACCTCTTGCCCGAAGTGCCTAAGAGTCCATCGAACCACTTCGAAAACTTCCTCTTGGCCTGTCAAGGTAAAGAAAAGACCCGCTCACCGTTCGAAATCGTGGGCACCTTGTGTCAGGTATTCTCGCTCGGCGTGATGGCTCAACGCCTCAACACCCAGTTGTTCTTCGACCCACGCACCAAGCAGATTACCAACAACGCCTTTGCCAACGCCATGCTTACACAAGCACCTCCACGCAAGGGCTGGGACGAGTTTTATAAATTGTAATTGATTATACTCACCACAGATTACACAGATAAACACGGATTAAAAGATATTCCATCCGGATGGTTAATTAAAAAATCTGTGATAATCCGTGTAATTTGTGGTGCAAAAAAAAATAAAATGAAAAAGAACATACTATTCATCGCATTGCTGGCCCTGGGCACAAGCCTCTCGGCACAAGTAAAAGACAACACCCTGACCCCCGCCGAACAACGCGAGGGCTGGAAACTCTTGTGGGACGGAAAGACCACCAAAGGATGGCGAGGAGCCAAGATAGCCACCTTCCCACAAGCCGGATGGAAGATTGAAAACGGCATCCTGAAAGTGGTGAAAAGCGACGGAGCCGAATCGGCCAACGGAGGCGACATCATCACCACCCGCAAGTACAAGAACTTCATCCTGTGCGTGGATTTCAAGATAACCGACGGAGCCAACAGCGGCATCAAGTATTTCGTTAATCCCGACCTCAACAAGGGAGCAGGCTCGGCCATCGGTTGCGAATTCCAAATCCTCGATGACGAACGCCATCCCGATGCCAAGCTAGGCGTGAAGGGCAATCGTCAGCTGGGTTCGCTTTACGACCTCATCCCGGCTCCGAAGGACAAACCCTTCCGCAAGGGAGAATGGAACACCGCCATGGTGATCGTGAAGGACAACCACGTAGAACACTGGCTCAACGGCATCCAAATCCTGGAATACGACCGCAACACACAGATGTTCAACGCCCTGGTAGCCTATAGCAAGTACCGCGACTGGCCCAACTTTGGCAATGCCGCCGAAGGAAACATCCTCCTCCAAGACCACGGCGACGAAGTGTGGTTCAAGAACGTAAAAATCAAGGAACTGGAATAAACCGCTTTGAATTTATTTTTAGGTACGGATGTATTTTTAACGTGTCATCCTGAACGAAGTGAAGTCCTCAACAACTCGTCTTCGCGATGTTCAGAATGACATGTTAAAAGCGAAATCCATGCAAAAAAGTAACCCATGCAGCACCTCTACCGAACATCCTCCGATGGCGAATCCCTGCTCTACGCCTGGTTCTCGGCCATGCACACCCGCGTGGACATCGCCCTCATAGCCCCTTCGTCCGAAGAACAGATGCTCGGCATCGCCCGCGAAATAAAGCAAGAAATCCATCGGCTGGAAACCCTCGGAAACTGCTTCGACCCTACCAGCGAACTGGCTCGGGTAAACCGATTGGCCTACACCCAGCCCCAGGTCGTCAGCCCCGAACTTTATCACATCCTGCACCTCTGCAAGGAGGCATACACCCGCACACGCGGACACTTCGACATCACCATCCACTCCGAAGCACACACCCCCGACACCATCCACGCCCTCTGCCTGCAAGCAGACACACACACCGTGAAGTTCGAAAAACCAGGCATCCGGCTCAACCTCTCGGGCTTCCTCAAAGGCTATGCACTCGACTGCATCCGCCCCATGCTACAAAAACATGCCATCGAAAACGCTCTGATAAACCTGGGAAACAGCTCCATCATGGCCCTGGGAAACCAACCCTCGGGCATCGGCTGGAAACTCGAAGCAGGCATCACCTTGCACGACCAGTGCCTCACCACCTCGGGCAACGACACCCCCGAACGCCGGCACATCATCAACCCACAGACAGGACAACCCGTGTGGGGCAAACGACAGATAAAGGTGATTACCTCACAAGGCATGTGGGGAGAAATCTGCTCCACCGCCCTCTTTGCTTGTCCCGACGAGCAACGCCCTGCCCTGCTCGAATCCTTGGAAGGCCTCATCTGGAGCAATTCTTCCTCACTTTAGGCCGGCCACAAAGGAAAAATCACTACCTTTGCATGCAAACCATTCCTTTGAACAATCATGAGCATGCCCATTCATTTTGCCCCGTTGCAGGGCTACACCGACGATGCCTACCGACGCATCCACCACCAACTGATAGGCGGAATTTGTACCTACTACACTCCCTTCGTGCGGATGGAAGCTGGAGGTGTGCGAAGCAAGGACATGCGTGACATACGCCCCGAGTTCAACGAAGGCGTGCCCGTAGTGCCTCAAATCATTGCCAAGTCGATGAAAGAATTCGAATACCTGGTAGGGATTGTCGAAGAAAAGGGGTATATCCGCATCGACCTCAACCTGGGATGTCCCTTCCCCATGCAGGCCAAGCACGGACGGGGATCGGGATTGCTGGCACACACCGACATCGTGGCCGACATGGCTCAATCCATCGCCTCGAAGAAGCATTTGCAATTCTCTGTCAAGATGCGGTTGGGCTGGGAAGATGCTGACGAATGGCGACCCGTGCTCGACATCCTCAACGAGACGCCCTTGCAACAAATCACCTTGCATCCACGCATCGGCACGCAACAATACAAGGGAGCCTTGGACATGCAGGCCTTCGAAGCTTGCTACCAAGCATGCAAGCATCCGTTGGTGTACAATGGCGACATCACCTCGGTAGCGGATATTCATCGCATCGAGCAGGCTTATCCCCAACTGGCAGGCATCATGATAGGACGTGGCTTGTTGGCACGCCCTTCGCTAGCCATCGAATATGCCTCGGGCAAGGAACAGACGTGGGAGGAAAGACGGGCGACTTTGCTGGAAATGCATAGCCAACTCCAGGCACACTACGAGCCCATCCTGAATAGCGAAGCCCAACTACACAACAAGCTACGCACGTTTTGGGAGTACATGGAAAACGAGCTGGGACGCAAGCCCTACAAGAAAATCATGAAGAGCGGAAACCTGCGGAATTACCTGAAGGCCGTACGCGAGTTATAGGTCGTAAGGCTCAACCTCGATGCATCCAGATGGCATCGACCTTGCGACGGATGGCCAGCACGTTGAACACGGACACGCCCACCAGCAACAGGAAGCCTACCACCAGCATGAGCCAACACGAACCTTCGGGGAGACCCGGCGAAAGGCTCTCGAGCGTGTGCAAGTACCAGGTACGTACCCACCACACCAGGGCCACCGACAACATCCACACCCCGACATTGAGCAAGATGGTCAGCACCTGATAGGGCAAGGCCACACGGGCCGGGCTATACCCAATGAGCAACAAGTTTTCGAGCTTGGTGGTGTTCTTCTGAAGCAACAGGTAGACACTGAGCATGAGGATGTAAAACGACAACAAGCTGATGAGCAAGCCCACCGAAAGCACAATCCCTACAATCACTCTCAGGAACCACGTGGTTTTTCCGGCATCCAGCTTATCGTTCTCGGCCTCGTATCCTTTCTCTTCGAGGAAACGCACAATGCGGTCATCGGCGGGGTTGTCCACCTCCACAATCAAGCGGGAAGGTTGCTTGCGGGCATCGGCATCGGCATAAAGGGTGTTGGCCCAGTTCATGAACGTTTCGGGCACCAGGATGGTGTTGAGCCTATCCGAGAACCCCACAATGTTTCCTTTATATACATCGCTACGGCCATTTCCACTGATGCGGATTTCCAGGTTAAGCAAGCCCATCACCCCTTCGGATAGTTGCGGAAGGCTACGACTCTGGGCAAAGCCGAAGTTGTACAGATTCAAGTAGTTGCGAGGGATGATGATGGGCACTACCGGCTCTTCGAAGTCGAAGTACCATTGCTCGGAATTCACATCCACGTATGCATCGGGCACCGACTCGAAGAAAAGGTCGGTGGACATCTTGAGGCCCACCTGCTCCATGCCCAGGCCGGCCGAGACCTTGAATTGCGAAGGCATGAAAGCTCCTACCCCTTGCGTGAATTCCTGCTCTTCGATTTCTTCGATGTCGGCCTCCGTAAAGGTGCCACTCTTCCCTACAAACGAGCCGAGGGTACTCACCTGCTTGCTCACAATGAGGTAATCTTTTTTCAAGAAACTATCGCCTTGCGTAAACAAAGGAGCCACATCCTGATAGAACTGGATGCTGAGCAACACGATGACCATCCCAAACAGATTGGCCAGGAAGAAGCCGGCCAGTTGTGCCGGACTTATATGGCGTCGTAATAATTTCCAGATGTATGTCATAGCTGCATTTTTTTAGTGTAATCCAACTCGAGGTGCTTGCCAATGGAGGTCACGATGATGCCTGCCCCTTGTCGGGAGGCTTCTTCGGTAAGGATGCGTGCCATGTTTCGGGCGTTGACCTCGTCCAGGTGGCTCACGGGCTCGTCCAGCAGGATAAAGTCGGCCGGTTGGCACAAGGCACGTATCAGGGCCACCCGTTGTTGCTGGCCAAAGGAGAGCTTGCCCACCACCACATTCATCTTGTCGCCGATGCCCAGCTCGTAAAACAAGTCCTTGATGTCCTTCTTCTTCTTGAAACCGGTCAAGGAATTCTTCAGGAGAACGTTCTCCATAGCCGTAAGCTCGGCAAAGAGGCGAAGGTCTTGAAAGAGGATGCTAAGCGACTTCTTGCGGATGTCCACCCATTGATCTATCCCCAACTGGCGGATGTTGGCATCATCAAAGCAGATGATTCCTTGATAATCATCCCGATATCCGTACAGATAACTGCATAGCGAGGACTTTCCGGTTCCCGATGCAGCTTCGATGAGGTAGAAATGTCCCTTCTCGAACTCCACATCCTTGTGCCATACGTCCGAGTCGATGAAATTCTTGTCCGCAAAGACCTGCGGAAGGGTATTTTGTAAAGTAATCAGATTCATGACAAGTTTCGGATTGGGGGTTATTTTTTCTTGAGCCAATGATTCTTGAGCCATTCGCGTACCGGCTCATCGTAGAGTTTCAAGGCCGACCAGGCGATGAACAAGGCGACGAGAAGGGTGCCGATACCCGTCAGGATGTGCGTGCCCAAAGGGGCATCGGGATATCGTTGTGCCCAACTGGTATGCATATAAATCAACGGATAGTGGGTGATGTAAAGCGGATAGGAAATGTCGCCCAGGAACTTACAGATGCGATTGGATTTCTTTCCGCACACCGAGCTTCCCGCACCCATAGCCAGAATGAGTGGAAACAGGAAGAGGATGCAAGCCAACTGGTACACTCCGTCCACCACCTTGACTCCTCCACCCAGGGTAGGCACACCCAGCATGCACAACACCAGAAGCGAAGTGACCAGGAATCCGTGTTGCAAACGAATCTTCCATCCCAACCGGCAAAGCATCAAGCCCATCAGGAAGGGGTAAAGCAGGCGTACATAGCCGATGTACACGTGCTCGGCATCGAACACGAAACCTCCTATCACCGAATAGCTATTCCAATCGCTCACCAAAAGCCCGAAGAGGTTGAGATGAAGCGTGAGGTCGGCCGTAAGGAGAGCCGAGAAGGCCACCAGGATTCCCAACCCCAACTTGGGAAGATGACGCAACACCAGGGCATAGAAGATGTTGGCCACATACTCGAACATCAAGGTCCAGATAGGCCCGTTGATACTGGTCAGCTCGCCCCATCCGCGGATGTCCATCGAGGCGGGCAAGGGTATCATGAGCATGAGCAACAAGGCTTGGATAAGCACCATCCACCAAGCAGCACCATCCACCTGGTTGAACAACTCCGTGCCACCGGTGTAATAAAAGAAGCAAACGCCCACCAACACCCCGAAGATAACCATCGGGTGCAAACGGGCAATACGACGCTTGAAGAAGGCTTTCAAGGACATCTTGCCCCAACGGTCATCGTAGGCATAGCCAATGACAAAGCCACTCAGGGCAAAGAAGAAGTCCACGGCCAGATAACCGTGTGCAAAGATTTTTCCCGTAAATTCGGGCGGATAGCACTCCACCAAGTGATAAAACACCACGACCAGGGCAGCTACCCCCCGAAGGCCATCCAAGATTTCATAGCGTGATTTGCTTTCCAGATATTGATTCATGATACAGAGTTTTTCGGTGAATAGAGAAAGATTTGTTTCCGTTTACAATTGTCCCAGAATGTCCACCACCAATTTCAACAGGTTGGTGTCCTTATCCTTCAGCACCAGTTCGGCTTTCCCGTGACGGGCATCGGGCATGGCCATGTTCAAGGCTTCGCACTGACCCGACAAGAACTTGATAATCAAATCGGTTTGCGTATTTCCCGTCAACTCTAGCGAGCGATACTTACCCAAAGTTTGTGCCAACTCGGCCAGGTTGAGTGACGCATAAAGGCGATTATCCTTCACCTCGATGGCCCATGGCTTTCGACCCAAGGATGCCCCATACGTGCGACCTACTTCCTCGGCCAACGTGGGATTGTTCGTAACATAAAGTCGGTTCTTCTTTACGCCAAACCAGAAGTTTCCATAGTAAGTACGCATGAGGTAGGCATCGTCGCCCAACTTTTCAAGGGTGATTTGCCCACCCGTCAAAGCCAACAACGGACGCAAGCTCTCGAAATCTTTCAAGAATCCGGAGTTAGTCACCTCGGCATATAGCAGATACTCGCCTGTAAGCAAGGAAGCATTCGCGAAGGCAAAATCTCCTTCGATGCTCGCAAAAATATTTTCCACGTCCACCGGCAACAACGGATTGTCGAGCATCTGCTTGATGGCTGGGTTTTGGGCAAGCACCCGATAGAGTTCCTTTCCTTGAAAGCGACCCCCTGCCCAAAGCATGGTATTCCCCGGATATTCCTCCAGGAAATGTCCTTGAATGGGTTGGATAATCTTATCTACATTATCTAAAAAAGTTTGAATCTTGGGATTGGATATAAGCGACTCGGATTGCATCACCACGCGTCCTTGCTCGAAATTCAAGGTGGTAACATATTTAATATCCTCTAAACGAATATCTGCCGAAAGCCCCATCCTGAGCGGAGTAGTCCATTCGTAAGGCAATACGCTGAGGTCGACGATGAAGGCTGCATCGTTACCTTCTCCGGCTATTTTTTCAAACTCCGGCAAAGAAGCATACCCCTCTCCTTCCTTCTGACGCATCAGGGAGAAGAGCGTTCCTTTGATGTTTTCGGCATCGCCCGAAGCATTTTGCATAAGCAGGAAAGTGCCGTTGTTGAATGCACAAAGTGCCTCGCCCATCTGTGTCCATTGACATTCGCCTTCTTCTTTCAAGGCATTACATAGTTGCTCTTTCTCCAATGCTTGAATAACGTTTTCCAGCTTGGCCAAGTCGTCTACCTTAGCCAATATGGCAAAGGCATTGGCATGAGGAGTCGCAAAGAGGTACACCTTGTCCTCGAACGACAAGCCCGACTCGGAAGGCTTGGCCACGATTCGCTCGGCCAACTTAGCGGCATCGCCTTGCAACCCGCTTTTGAGGAAGGTCGTGAGCTTGTCCGTCACCTTCTTTCCGGCTTTATCATCCAATCCGGCCTTCTCGGCCATCTCGTCCAACTCGAGAGCTACCACCATCGAGGCATTTCGGGGCAAGGCATCGGTGTACTCCGTACGGGGTGTACACGAGGCCAACCCTATCAGGAGCCCGATGAATGCCGATTTCCAACACTTCCCTTTCATGGCCTCATCCCTTCTGGTTAAACAAGTTCATGGTATGCACGGACACCAATGCAGCTGTTTCCGTACGCAAACGCGACTTTCCCAAACTGATGGGTTGGAAACCTGCTTCGATGGCCTTGGCTACTTCTTCCTCGCTGAAGTCTCCTTCTGGACCTATCAGCACCAAGGCATCCTCGCCCGGCACAAGGGCTTCCTTCAGTAGGGTCTTCTCGCCTTCGTAGCAATGGGCTATGAACTTCTTTCCCTTGAAGTCCTGGGCAATGAACTTGCCAAAGTCGGTCATCTCGTGTAGCACAGGCTTGTTGGCCTTCAACGATTGCTTGATGGCCGACACCAGGATTTTCTCTATCCGCTCGGTCTTGATGACCTTCCGTTCAGAGTATCGGCAATTCAGGAAAGTGAGCTCGTCGAAGCCTATCTCCGTAGCTTTCTCGGCAAACCACTCGGTGCGATCCATGTTCTTCGTGGGTGCCATGGCCAGGTGTAGCCACCCCGTCCAACCCTTTTCGTAAGGGAGGGTTTCCAACACCTTCAACTGGCAACGCTTGCCGGTAGCCGCACTGATTACAGCCTTATAAAAGCATCCTTTACCATCGGTGAGGGTCACTTCATCGCCCACACCCAAACGCAACACTCGCAAGCAATGACCGGCTTCCTCTTCCGGCATCTCGCAATTGGTGGCAATATCGGGGGTATAAAATACGTGCATAATTTTATTCTTCTGTGTCTTCCTGCTCACGCCGGCGAATCTCGTCACGCAAGCGGGAAGCTTGTTCATAATTTTCTTCATCTACGGCCTTCTGCAAGGCTTCCTTCAGCATGGGCATGGTAATCATGTTGACCGGTACCGTAAAGGATCCGTTGCCCATTTCACGCATACATTCGCTGGCCATGATGTCCGAGGTGGTATAGATGGGGGCCTTGTAACGCAAAGCCAATGCCACGGCATCCGATGTACGCGAATCGATTTTAATCACCTCTCCTCCACTCATAAAATAAAGGTAGGAATAATACACCCCATCCTTCACCTTATAAATAAGCACCTTCTGAAGAATCAGGTCAAGATGATTGCTCAAGGTGAGGAAGAGGTCGTGTGTCAAGGGGCGGGGCACCTTGTAGCCCAACATCATGACCTTGATGGCTTGTGCCTCCAAGTGCCCGATGATGATGGGAAGTTTCCGGTTGCCATTCACTTCCTCCAACACCAAGGCATAGGCATCGGCCGGGTGGATGGTGGACGACATATCATGTATTTTCAGTTCTATTTCGTTCATAAGTCTTTATTTATTTGTATTGTACTTGTCCTTGAATATGCATGCAAAAAGCACGGTAATCACCAACGCATAGCCCGCAAAGATGAGCCACGACGTGCTCCATCCTTCTACCTGAGGAGCCGTGCTATTGAAATCGACAAAGCAATTCACCACCTTCTGTGCGGTAAACGTGCCGATGGTTGCTCCCAACCCGTTTGTCATCATGAAGAACAGGCCTTGGGCACTCGAGCGGATAGAAATATCCGTTTCCTGATTGACAAACAAGGAGCCCGAAATGTTGAAGAAATCGAAAGCAATACCATATACCAACATCGAAAGGATGAACATCCAAAGTCCCGAGCCGGGATTACCGAATCCGAACAACGAGAAGCGAAGTACCCAACAGAACATGGCCACCAACATCACCCACTTGATGCCCAAGCGTTTCAAGGCGAAAGGAATGAGCAAGAGGCAAAACGTTTCGGACATTTGCGAAAGAGAAATCAACACATTGGCATGACGCACCCCGAACGCATCGGCATACTCGGGTATGCTGGCGAAGCTATTCAAGAAGGGGTTGGCAAAACCATTGGTGATTTGAAGGCACACGCCCAGCATCACGCAAAAGATGAAGAAAATGGCCATCTTGCGTTGCTTAAACAAGGCAAACGCACGCACGCCCAGGGCATCGGCCAAGGACTTCTTCTCCTTCATCCGGTTGACCGGACAATGGGGCAAGGTCAAGGAATAACCGGCCATCAACAAGCCGAACACCGCACTGGTGAAATATTGCATGTAGCTATATTGGAAACCGGTAACATCGACCAACAACATGGAGCAAATGAAACCTACGGTGCCAAACACACGGATGGGCGGGAAAGCCTTCACTGGGTCGAGTTTCACCTTATCCAAAGCCGTATAGGCCACCGAGTTGGTCAAGGCCAAAGTAGGCATATAGAAACCCAACGCCACGGCATAGAGGGATATCAGGGAAACGAAATCGACCGACGTACCTGCCGACATGCCATAGCACCCGGCCAACGTCATGAACAAAGCACTGATGAAGTGACACCCAGCCAACAACTTCTGGGCAGGTATCCAACGGTCGGCCACAATCCCCATCAAGGCCGGCATGAACAAGGCCACCACGCCTTGCATGGAGTAGAAATAACCAATCTGGGCTCCCAGCCCCACTCTCGATAAATAGGTCCCCATGGAAGTCAAATAGGCTCCCCAAACGGCAAATTGCAGAAAGCTCATCAGAGCCAGCCTTGCCTTCATATTGCTTGTCTCGTTTTTCATATCTTGCAAAGATAGCAAACAATTGGTTATAGCTGTATTAAAAGACGAAAAAAGGTGGCCTTGCAAGCCACCTTCTTCGATTGTAGAGATTAAAGAGAACTGAATAATTAATTTAATTAGAGACTACCGACTGAGTAAACCCGTTTTCGAATGCCTCCCGAAGAGAATGGAAGTCATCCATATTCATATTCGTACCCACGTTCAACGAAAAACTTTTTTCTTCGCCACTCTTGATAATGACACTTAGCGACACGTTCGACTCTCCGTCTACCGACAAGGTATACGTACGCTTTTCGCCCTTTTCTCTGAATATAAAGGTAAAGTTCACCCGCTTCCCGTCCTTACGGCCTCTAGGCATGTCCTTGATAGCGGTTTCGGCATATTCTTCGTCCTTTTCAAAAGCAGCTATCAGACGTTGAGCCATCTTTTCATCCTTTAACGAGATGGACTTGATGGACCGTTCTATTTTTCGGGTTTCCGGGTTTCGCTTCACCACCGAGTTAACGGATGTATCCTCTCTTTGCACCAACTCTTCCACCAGCTTGTCGATGTTCTTTTGGGCGGAAATTAGCCCCGTGCCCAAGCAGATGAACATGAAAGCCAACAAGCATTTCATTGTAAATGTTTTTTTCATATATACAGGCTTTAAAAATTTATCATTTGTTCTTTCTCTATCACTTCCTTTTCCGATTCTTTGATGAGCTCCATCCTCTGTTGAATCTGCCTTTCTATCTCGTCGGCTTGTTGAAGGGTGGCCAGGATGCAGGGCATGATTTCCTCCACGTCCGTGATACGCTTGCCATGCACCTCCACATAACTTCCTTCGTAGCAGGCCCACGCTTCTTCCTCGCCGGAGGTGGCAACAACTCCCAATCCGATTGCCAACACCAAGAGAGCCGCGATACCTGCCTTCCACCACGAAATGGAAAACCGAAAACGTTTCTTGGGCAAATCCGAATCTGCCCGATGCCGATTGGACGACTTGTCGGGCATGCCTTGTTCATACCAGGCAAACATGGGCTTATACGCTTCCAGATGCTTGGGCACATCTGCCGAACGAAAGTAACGATAGATGGCTTGTTCTTCCTCGTTCGTGGTTTCACCTTCCATGAAACGGTCGATGTAATCGGTTATGTTCTTGTTCGTCAATTCCATTTCTTTTCCTGGTTTTGTAATAGAAATTGTTCACGTACTCGTTTTCTTGCTCTCGACAGATTGGTTCGCACGGCTATCGGTGTGCTTCCGGTGAGGCGTGCAATTTCTTCCACCTCGAAGCCTTCGATGTGTTTCATGCGAAGCACGGCTTGCTGAAGGTCGGGAAGTGTATGGATAAGTTTCATCAATTCCTGCATCTTCTCCTCGCCTACCAACTTCAACTCGGGGCTATCCTCTACTCCGATTGTCAATCCTTCTTCCAGGGCAACCGTCTCCATCTTCCTTCCCCGCATTTGATTCAGGCATTGGTGTCGGGTAATCACCACGGCCAAGGCATCCAGGCTCCGATACTCGTCCAACCTCTCCCGCAAGAACCAGAGTTTGAGCAATACATCTTGTATCACGTCCTCTGCATCATCGGCGTTTTCCATGTATCGCATAGCCAGCCTCAACAAAGCAGGCCGCATCCTTTTTGCCTCTATTTCAAACTTGTTTTGTTCCATGTTCACTTATACGACACCAT
>JAFQNW010000046.1 GCA_017420875.1 Bacteroidaceae bacterium | reverse complement strand
TCTGATTACTTTACGTATTGTGCTCGTAGGGTAATGTGAGAATCGCGTGTTAATATGTTGTGAATAAGGTAACTACAGAAAAATATCATGTCAAAGTCTGGAAAAGGAAAGAAAATCTTTTTAGGAGGATTGGCCTTCATTGTGTTGGGCTTTTCTCTGTTGATTGTATTCAACTGGTTGTGGGATAAGAGTTCGAAGAACGAATCGTGTATGGCTTGCCATTATCACACCGATTCGGACAATAGCTGGAAGCAATCCATGCACTACAATAGCAAGAGTGGTGTCATGACCGATTGTGCGGCTTGTCACCTTCCGCCGAAGGGCACCTTGGATTACACGGCTGCTAAAATCAAGACAGGTGTGAAAGACATCTGGTCGTATCTCACCAAGGACAAAGAAGACATCAACTGGGATGCCAAGGGAGAATTGGAGTATGCCCAAAACATTGTGTACAACGAGTCGTGCGAGGCTTGTCACGTCAACCTCTATCCCGAAGGCATTACCGACGAGGGAGTTACCGCTCACTTGTATTACGACGACAACAAGGAAAAACTCGATTTGCAATGTATCAGTTGCCACTTGGATGCCGGACACTACAACCCGAACTACCAGCACAAGGCCTTGACCGAAGTGCCAAAGGGTAGTGGCATCATCTACGAGGCAGCTACCGAAGTGACTGAATTCAAGAACTATACCGAAACCGTGCCGGGTACATCGGCTGCTATCAACATGATTGCCATCCCGGGAGGTACCTTCACCATGGGCTCGCCTGAATCAGAACCTTTCCATCGTGCCGACGAAGCTCCACAACGCCAGGTAGAAGTATCCCCATTCTTCATGGGCGAACTCGAAGTTACTTGGGATCAATTCTGGGCCTTCTACGCCGAAACCATGTCCGAAGGACGTACACCGCCTGCCAAGGTATATGCCAACAACTCGCGTCCGGATGTGGATGCGGTCAGCGGTCCTACACCTCCGTTTGGCTTCCCTGACCAAGGTTGGGGTATGGGCGATCGTCCGGCCATCACCATGACTCACTATTCGGCCGAAACATTCTGCCAATGGTTGTCACTCAAGACCGGTAAGAAATACCGCTTGCCGACCGAAGCCGAATGGGAATACGCCGCTCGTGGTGGCACATCCACTCCTTACTTCTTCGAAGGTAGCCCGAGCGACTACACCAACGAAGGCTTCTGGAATGGTATCTTCGGTGCCGACACCACCGCTATCAATGGCTATGCTATCTATGTAAACAATAGTAACAACCGTTCGCAAGACCCAATCAAGGTGAAGCCGAATCCGTTTGGCCTCAAGAACATGGTGGGTAACGTCATGGAATACTGCTCGGATTGGTATGCCGAAGATGCATACGCCCAGTTGCAAGATGGCGTGAAAGACCCGAAGGGCCCTGAAAGCGGTACCGAACGTGTAGTAAGAGGGGGTGCCTATACCAGCGATGCGGCCGATTTGAGAAGTGCATCTCGTGGACACACCTTGCACGACGATTGGTTGCGTACCGACCCGCAAAACCCGAAGAGTATCTGGTGGTATTCAGACATCAAGGGCATCGGTTTCCGTGTGGTATGCGAAATCCCTGAAGGAGTAAATGCAAATTAATCTATTTAACCATAAATTAAAATATACGTATATGAGCGAAAAAATGAACAGAAGAGACTTCTTGCAAGCATCAACATTGCTTGGCGTAGGAGGTTTGGTAGGTACTTCAGCACTTTTGTCTGCATGTAACGAAGGCAACAAGCTGACTCCGTTGAAACAACCGGGTGAATTCTATGTTCCTGAATTGCCTGATATGGCTGCCGATGGCAAGGAATTGAAGGTAGGTTTGGTAGGTTGCGGTGGCCGTGGTAGCGGTGCTGTAGCAAACTTGTTGGAAGCTGCTAACGGTATCAAGGTTCATGCATTGGGCGATACTTTCTCTGACCGTTTGGAAGGTTTGAAGAAGAACTTGAAGGAAAAGCACAACCAGGATGTTCCTGCTGAAAACTGCTTCATCGGTTTCGATGCTTACAAGAAGGTTATCGATTCAGGTGTTGACATGGTAATTTTGGCTACTCCTCCTGTATTCCGTCCGGTTCATTTCCAATATGCCGTTCAGAAGGGCAAGCATGCTTTCTTGGAAAAACCAATCGCAGTAGATCCAAAGGGTTATCGTATCATCATGGCTGCTGCTAAGCAAGCACAAGCCAAGAACTTGAGCGTGGTAACTGGTACTCAACGTCACCACCAACGTCCTTACGTGGAAGCTAACAAGTTGATTCAAGCAGGTACAATCGGTGAAATCACTGGTGGTAATGTATACTGGAATCAATCTATGTTGTGGTATAGAAACCGCGAAGACAAGTGGAGTGATATGGAATGGATGATCCGTGACTGGGTGAACTGGAAATGGTTGTCGGGCGACCACATCGTTGAACAACACGTTCACAACATCGACGTATTCTTGTGGATTTCTGGCTTGAAGGTAGCTAAGGCAACAGGTTTCGGTAGCCGTCAGCGTCGTATCACTGGTGACCAGTACGACTTCTTCAGCGTAGATTATGAAATGGAAAACGGTGTACACCTCCACAGTATGTGTCGTCAGATAGACGGTTGTAGCAATGCCGTTGGCGAAATCATCCAAGGTACTAAGGGTGTATGGAATAGCTTCACTCACGAAATCAAGGACTTGCAAGGCAACTTGATTTGGAAGTACGACGAAGAAGCAGACAAGGCTAAGTTCAAACAACATAACCCATACGTACTCGAATTGGTTGACTGGGTGAACCACATCCGTAAGGGTACTGCTCACGACGAAGCTACCGAATGTGCTATCTCTAGCTTGGTAGGTGTAATGGGTCGTGAATCGGCTTACACTGGTAATACCGTAACTTGGGACGAAATCAGCAAGTCTGATTTGGATTATATGCCAGCTGTTCTCGAAATGGGCAAGATGGACATGGCTGCTAACGTAGTACGCGTACCGGGTAGCGAACAAAAATAATCACTATGGATAGAAGAAAATTTTTAACCAGCTCCATGCTGGGTGCTGCTGCGGTAGCCACAACAGGTACATCGTTGTTCACATCATGTGCTGCTCCTGCCAAGGAGCAGCCTAAGCTCGAAGTTCCTGAGCTTCGTCTTTCTTTCCAGGAAGGCATTGCCCCGGGCGAAAGCTTGAACGAAAAGTTGGACTTCATGGAAAAGTTGGGCATCGTAGGTTTCGAGCCGGGCGGACGCAACTTGGGTGCCCGTGTAGACGAAATCAAGAAGGCTCTTTCCGGACGTAACATCAAGGTATCTGCCATCTGTGCAGGTTTCGACGGTTTCATCCTGGCCGAAGACCCTGCTGTAAAGGCTCAGTTCGACTCGACTATGCGTGACATCATCGCAGCTGCCGGCGAACTTGGCTCAACCGGTGTCATCATGGTGCCTGCTTTCAATGGCCAGAAGCCATGCAAGCCTCACACACTCGAAACTCGCGAATTCCTTTGCGAACAAATGCACGAGTTGGGTGAGTATGCATTGAAGCACAACACTACCGTCATCCTCGAACCGTTGAACCGTCGTGAGTGTCACTACCTCCGCCTGGTATCCGATGCCGCTGCTATCTGCCGCGACTCGAAGAGTGCAGGTGTGAAGTGTATGGGCGACTTCTGGCACATGCAGGAAGATCCTTGCGACTATGCGGCTTTCATCTCGGCTAAGGATTACTTGCAACACGTTCACGTGGCTAGCCGCGGACGTCGTATCATGCCGGGCGAAGACGGTGAAGTGGACAACTACGTACAAGGTTTCCGTGCCTTGAAGGAGTTGAACTATCCGCACTATGTAAGCTTCGAATGTGGCACTAAGGGCGACCGCACACAGACCGTTACCAAGGCTGTTGAATTGCTCCGTGCTCAGTGGGAACAAGCATAACCTGTTTTTTGATAAATGTATAGACATGCTTATAAACGCTGTGCCCTGCTACTTGTGGCGGGCACAGCGTTGCAATTATCTGTAGGCGACCTCAACCCATCGTTCCTGGCCTATCCCTGGGGAGTGATTTTGGCGGTCAATTACCTGTATCTACTTGTCATGATGTATTTCTTTGCCGACAAATGGACATGGGTAAAGACGTTGTACGACCGTCCGGCCTGTATCTCCTCGTTGGCCTCGTTGCTGGTGCTCACCCTCGTGTTCGGGTTGGTGAGGCAAGACGATGCTACGGGTGGCCTCGTGGGAGCCTTGGGCTTCTCACGCATGACCTCCTCGTGGATTTTCAACCTCTTCCTCGTTTATTTCATGACCGTCATCGGCTTGATGGTCATCGACGATGTGTATCATTGGAAGAAGCGTCCGAAGGTCTCCCTGGCTTTTCATGTCCTCTTTTTCGTGATACTTGTGTCGGCCATCTTCGGTAGTGGCGACAAGGTGCGTGTACGCGTGGTCACCACCGTGGGTCGTCCCGTGCAAGGCGGTTTCACTCAGGACAATCAAGCCGTTACCCTTCCTTTCTCCCTGTTGCTCAAGGAGTTTACGATGGACGAATACCCCCCTCGGCTCTATCTGGTGGAGGAAGGCAAGCTCTCGAAAGCGTTTGTCGAAGTGGGCGAAAGCGGTGCCGAAGGAAGGCTGGGTGCGTGGCAGGTGCGTTGCGAGGAATACCTCGAGATGGCAGGCCGGATGTCGCCCGACTCGGCTTTTAGGGCCATGAATCATGTGGGAGCCACCTCGGCAGCCCGTGTGCGTGCCGTCCATGCCGAGAGCGGAAAGACCGTCGAAGGGTGGGTGAGTTGCGGAAGCCATATCTTTGCCGGAAGCACCCTGACGCTTCCCGACGGCAACCTGATGGTGATGCCGAAACGCGAACCCAAGAAATACCTGTCGCGTGTCGAAGCAGCCGATATGGACGGGCGTCGCGACCTGGAAATCCGTGTCAACCATCCGGCTACCGTAGGAGCCTGGAAAATCTACCAGGTGGGCTACGATAACGACCGTGGCCGATGGAGCACCACCAGCGTGCTGGAGTGCGTCAAGGACGGATGGTATGCCGCGATACACGTGGCCTTGTGGCTGGTGCTTGCCGCCGGTGCCGGTATGTTTGTGTTTGGTTGGAAAAATAAAGATAAGGAGGGTCGCTCATGAGTTGGGAATCGTTTGTCATCTATGCCGTGCTGGCCGGTTTGTGCTGGGTAACGGGAGCCGTGCTGGCTTTCCGCGACAAGCGTGTAGGAGCCATCGTCAGCTCGTCGGTGGGCATTGCCGTGTTTCTGGTGTTCATCGTAGGCATGTGGATAAGCCTCGAGCGTCCGCCTTTGCGTACCATGGGCGAAACCCGTCTGTGGTATTCGTTCTTCCTGGCCGTCATCGGGTTAGGTCTCTATCTGAAGTGCCGTTTCAAGTGGATTCTGAGCTTCAGCACCGTCATGTCGCTGGTGTTCATCTTCATCAACCTGCTCAAGCCCGAAATCCATAGCAAGACCCTGATGCCCGCCTTGCAGAGTGCCTGGTTTGTGCCCCACGTCATTGTGTACATGTTCTCGTATGCCATGATGGGAGCCGTGACCCTGTTTGCCATCTATCTGTGGTTTCGCAAGAACCCTGCCCAGGTGTCCGCCCACGAGTGGACGGTTTGCGACAACCTTGTCCGCTTGGGATGGTCGTTCATCACGCTGGGCATGGTCATGGGAGCTCTCTGGGCGAAGGAAGCCTGGGGTGACTACTGGACGTGGGACCCCAAGGAGACGTGGGCCTTTGCCACCTGGCTCAGCTACCTGCTTTACCTTCACCTCCGTCCTCAGTGCAAGCACAAGGACTTCCTCTTTGCGTGGCTCATCTTCTCGTTCATCCTGTTGCAGATGTGTTGGTGGGGCATCAACTACCTGCCTTCCGCCCAAGGCTCCAGCATCCACGTCTATTGACGGGCTATAACCCCATGCACGAGGTCACCCCGAAGGTGGTGGCGATGGCCGTCAGCACCGTGATGGCGAAATGCAGAATCTTCTGCCAAAGTTCTTTCTTCATTCTTTTTCAGTTGATAGTTGATAGTTAGTGGATGGTCTCTTCTTTCACCACTGAGTCGCACGGAGTTTCACAGAGTATTTCTTTATTGCCATCCGTAGGAGAACTTAAAAACTCCGTGGAACTCTGTGTACTC
>JAFQNW010000045.1 GCA_017420875.1 Bacteroidaceae bacterium | reverse complement strand
CCACTTTCTTTATATCGTCGCAGAACTTTTCTAATTTGGCAACTTTCTTCTGGATAAAATCCTGAAGTCTTTCAGATGCATCAAAATGAATCGCTTGAATTCTTACTTCCATAAATACCTCCTTTTTTTACGCTCTTGGATGAGCTTGTTTATAAACTTTTTTAAGTTCCTCAAAGGTTGTATGCGTATAGATTTCAGTCGTTGCCAAACTTTCATGCCCCAACAGTTCCTTGACGGCCCGCAGTTCTGCATTATCATTCAGCATAGCTGTTGCAAATGTATGCCTCAACACATGTGGACTTTTTTTCTTTAGCGTTACAACCTTGGAGAGGTTTCGTCTCACCAATTTATAAACCGCCACGGGATACATCCGATTGCCATTACTTAAAACAAACAAGGCTTTTTCCCGTTCCGGCAATGCTTCGTCCCTTACCTTAATATATTTAAGCAAATCGTCCGACAACTCATCTCCAAATGGTATCAGTCTTTGCTTGTTCCTCTTTCCTGTTACTTTAATCAGCCTTGCAGAGAAATCCACATCCGCATCGTCTAACCCTATCAATTCCGAAAGTCTCATGCCGGTAGCATAAAACATTTCCAGAATCATCCGATCTCTACACCCTTCAAATCCTTCGCCGAACGAAGTTTCATCGAGTATTCGATCCATTTCTTCCATTTTCAAGAAAGAAGGCAATGTCTTTTTCTTTTTCAACCCCGATATTTTCAATAGAGGGTTAACTGAAATCACCTTTTTTCTCAGCAAGAAACGGTAGAACGACCGTAACGAACTTAATTTCCGGTTTACCGAAGCAGCCACACATCCATTATCCATCAAATGAACTATCCAGTTCCGGACATTGTCTGCGTGAACCTTCGTAAAGTCCAATTCTGCATCAACCTCTTTAAGATATCTCTCAAACTCCCTCAAATCTATTCCGTAAGAAATAATCGTTTTCTCCGAATAGTTCCGTTCAAAGCGGAGATACTTCAAGAAAGAATCTATCAACATAAGAAACGTTACACCATAAATTATGCAACGAATATAGAAAAAGAATTCAAAAATTCAAAGAAGTTTTGCGTAATTATTCTTCTACTTGCTGAAGTTTTTGTACGTAAATCGCACGTTCTTTCTTAAAACGGTTGATTACAGATGGCTTGTCGAACTGTTGTCTAGCTCTCAATTCCTTTACAACACCTGTCTTTTCGAATTTTCTTTTAAACTTCTTCAGCGCTTTTTCAATGTTTTCGCCTTCTTTTACTGGTACTACAATCATTTTTTTATCAATTAATTATGTTGTTATTAAATTTTTCGAGTGAAATCGGGCACAAAATTACACATACTTTCTTTATCTACAAAACTTTCCACTTATTTTTATTGAAAATGAAACAGAAATTGTATCTTTGTGTTTCACTTAACCCTTTGATTATGAAAACAAGAGCAGATATAAAGGAGCGAATCTCGGCATTACGCAGACTAATGGAAGCCTACGGGCTACATGCATTCATCATACCTAGTACCGACCCACATTCGGGCGAATATGTACCCGAACATTGGGAAAGCCGAAAGTGGATTAGCGGATTTACCGGATCGGCAGGGACCGTTGTTATCACTCTGAACGATGCCGGTTTGTGGACAGATTCACGCTACTTCATTCAAGCCGAAGAACAATTGGAAGGAACAGGCATCCGTTTATTCAAAGACCGCCTGCCAGAAACTCCCTCCATTCCTCAATGGTTAGGAAGTGTTCTTGAAAAAGGCAATCAAGTAGGCATCGACGGATGGGTCAACTCTCATCTGGAGGCAGAAACGCTTCGCAATGAATTGAAATCAAGCGGATTATCACTCGTTACAATAACCGAAGACCCTTTCGACACCATCTGGTCAAATCGCCCAAGCCTACCGCAGAGTCCTATTTTCATCCTTGACGAAAAACGCACAGGGGCTTCTTGCACCGAAAAAATCGCCCGCATCCAAGAAGCTATCGCCAAAAACGGGGCCTCAGCCATCATCCTCTCGGCTCTTGACGAAGTGGCCTGGACGCTTAACCTGCGTGGCGATGACGTTCATTGTAATCCTGTTTTCATCAGCTACCTGTTAATCTCAAAAGAAGATTGCACCTTATATATATTAGAAGAAAAAATCAATGATGAGGTTCATGCTTACCTAAAAGCAAACCATATACACGTCCAATCCTACGGAACTTTGGCCGAAGACCTACGCATGTTTAAGGAAAGACATGAAGGCATTTTACAAATTTCCCTTCTCGCAAACGAAGCTTTGGCAAACCTCTCTTCCCAACATGCCGACACCATCTTTGCTCCATCGCCCGTAGCATTGATGAAAGCCGTGAAGAACGAAACCGAGCAAGAAGGATTCCGAAAGGCCATGAAACGTGACGGCGTAGCCATGGTAAAGTTCCTCCGATGGTTGGAAAAAGCCGTCCCTGCCGGAGGGGAAACCGAAATCAGTGTCGACCAAAAACTTTATGCCTTTCGTGCTGAGCAAGCAGACTTCAAGGGTATTAGTTTCGACACCATTGCCGGATATAAGGAACATGCAGCCATCGTTCATTACGAAGCAACTCCCGAGACGGACATCCCTCTCAAAGCAGAAGGCATGTTGCTTTTGGATAGCGGAGCCCAATATCTGGATGGCACAACCGACATTACTCGCACCATCGTTCTCGGCCCGTTGACAGAGGAAGAAAAAACCGACTATACACTTGTCTTGAAAGGACATCTGCAATTGCAAAACGCCCACTTCCCGGCTGGCACTTGCGGCACTCAGCTCGACATACTGGCCCGTCATGCTATGTGGAAAGCCGGAATCAATTATCTACATGGCACCGGACATGGCATCGGACACTTCCTTTGTGTTCACGAAGGGCCTCACCAGGTTCGCATGAACCACATGCCCACCCTTTTAGAACCAGGCATGATTCTAACCGACGAACCAGGTATCTACAAAGCCGGCCGTCATGGCATCCGCATCGAAAATACCTTGCTCATCGTCCCGGCACAAGAAACCGAATTCGGTAAATTCTACAAATTCGAGCCACTAACCCTCTGTCCTATCGACAAAGAGGCTATCGTCGTATCCATGCTGACCGACGAAGAACTTGCATGGCTCAACAACTACCACCAAATGGTATACGATTCTCTCTGCCCGCTTTTGGACAAAGACGAACAGAATTGGTTAAAAGAAGCAACAACTCCATTAAAACGATAAAATCATGGCACTTATCAAATCAGTCAGAGGATTCACACCTCAAATAGGTGAAAACACATATCTATCCGAAAATGCAACCATCGTTGGCGATGTTACCATCGGTCGCGATTGCAGCATTTGGTTTAACGCCGTACTTCGCGGCGATGTAAATCCCATCCGCATAGGCGATCGTGTAAACATTCAAGACGGGAGTGTACTCCATACGCTATACGAACGCTCTGTAGTCGAGATTGGCAATGACGTTTCCGTTGGTCACAACGTCACCATCCACGGAGCCACCATCAAGGATGGTGCCCTCATCGGCATGGGCTCCATTATCTTGGATTACGCCGTAGTGGGCGAAGGTGCCATCGTTGCCGCAGGAGCCTTGGTATTGAGCAACACCATTATTGAGCCGGGTACTCTTTGGGCCGGCGTACCAGCCAAGTTCATCAAGAAAATCCCCATCGAACAAAGCAAAGAGCTCAACCAAAAGATTGCTAACGGATATCTGATGTATGCTTCTTGGTTTAAAGAAGAAGAAAAATAAAAACCACTTTCACATCTTCAGGAAGTTCAAACACACTGAAGTTCCTGAAGATGAAGAATCATTTTTAATATTTCCTTAATAAGAAGAAAATTTACTCTAGCAACACTCTCTCGAAAGGAATGTCATTAACCTTGGCCGCATACATAGGGAATTGGGTAGGATACATTTCCTTTGTACCCAAACTAAAGATTCGCTGACCGCCAGCCAACATGTAAAAATCTGTAAATGAGTTCAAATAAGTATTGTAAGCTGCTCCCTCATTACAACCCATATGCACTCTTTTTCCTCCAACCACATGAATACCAGGCAGCGAAGACACTCGCTCTATAAATGTAGAACTATCAGCAGTAACAAGCAAAGGGACTTCCGGATACCGATTTTGCAAATCAGCCAACCCTTTCAAACACTTCTTGATGAGTTGCTCCCTTTGGTCATCAGTACCCAATGCCTGAAATTTATATTCCCTGAAATCATCAAGCAAGTTTTGAAATCTAAAAACCGCCGAGATATAAGATTTTCCGATTTCACTCTTTTTACGTTCAATTGCTACAGCCAACTCTTTCCCCGGCCTAAAGAGTTCCTGAAATAGTTCTCCCCATGTATAATTTGTACCTCCCGTTTCATTGATATATTGCAAGAAATCCCGATTCCCATAATAATGAATCTGTTTTCTTTTCAAATTCTTTCTAACGAGTCTCCTTCCGAATTCCCCACGAGCCCGCATCAACGTTGCATTCCAAATACAAGTGGTAAATTCGCCTTCTTTCAGACACCAGTCATATTTTGCAGGATCTAGATAATCAGCCAACTCGAAAGGGAAAATATGTCTGATACGAAATTCCACATTCCGTTGCTTACACCATGCATAAGTAGAAATAATCCCCTTAAACCGGTCTACCATTCCACCTACATAAAATCCTTTGGTATTAGTAACCATGAACACCAACATCGGATGGTGAAGCACCTTGCTTGTTCTTTTCCAGCCATAATGCCTGAGCATATAGAAGGCTTCATGGATAGCGTGACTCGTTTCCGTCACAAATTTACTTTTGCTACGCATTACATCAATATAATAAATAAACTTAAGCAAAAATAATGATTATTTTGATTTCATTAAGGATATTCTTCAAATAATCATTATCTTTGTTTAAATTCCTCAGGTTAAACATTGCCAACCTTAAACAGATGAATACAAATCCGAACATCGCCATGCAACAGGTCATTGTTTCGTTGACTTCGTTTCCTGCAGCTATACCTTATGCTGCCCAAGCAGTTCAGTCCATTCTGAATGGCTCTGTTCTTCCCGACAAGGTGGTACTTTACCTCACTTTTTCTCAATTCGGAGAAGGCGGACTCCCCAAGGATCTTCTGAAACTGGCAGATGAAAGTCCGTTGTTTGAAATCAGAGATTATCCAATAGACATACGCTCCTACCGCAAACTAATTCCCGCCATACATGATTTTCCAGATGCTATCATCGTTACAATAGACGATGATGTGAAATACCATAAAAACATGTTACGCGACCTGTTAGCCTTGCATAAGCAATCCCCCCACGCATTATTGGCACATCGTGCCAAATGCATCAAACCTGGCAGGCCATATCGCGAATGGAAGAAATACCGCTGGTATCACTTCTTGACGAAAAAGATTCACGCCAATTTCAGGAATATACAGACAGGAGTTGGAGGAGTATTATATCCCCCTCACTCTTTAAAGCCAGAAATGCTTGATGTAAAATTATTCACTTCAATAGCTCCCACTACCGATGATATTTGGTTTTGGGCCGCAGCCGTAGCCAATGGCTATCCAATTATCCCTGTCCCGTTTGGCCATAACAAACCACGAGGATTAGGAAAGCCACGCAAACTTTCCTTGAAAACCGTTAATTTTAAATCAGGGATAGACCGAAATGCAGCTGCATTTGAAGCAATAATCGAAAAATACCCGTTAGTCAAACAAAGAATTGAAAATGAAAAATAAAGTCGAAAATATGGATATTGATCTTGTTTATCTTTGGGTAGACGGAAATGATCCTGCATGGCAAGCTAAACGAAATGCATTCATTGGCAAGACCGACGAAAGCTCACCGATTAATTGTAAAGGTAGATATGCGAATAACGACGAACTTAAATATAGTTTGCGTTCGGTAGAAATGTATGCCCCTTGGATACGAAAAATATTTATCGTCACGGACAACCAAACACCTGAATGGCTAAACACCTCAAACAGCAAGATACAGATAGTAGACCATAAGGAAATCATGCCGGCTGAAAGTTTGCCTTGCTTCAATTCAAGTCTGATAGAACATTTTCTTTATCGCATACCCGGACTTTCAGAGTACTTTTTGTTTTCCAATGATGACATGTATATAAATAAGAAAGTAACAGCAGATGATTTCTTTACACCTTCAGGATTTCCCTTTATTCGACTTACTCGTAAGCCCTTTAGAAAGTTACGTTGGTTTTGGCGCGAGAAGATTTGCAAGAAACCTCTTCTGAATTATAGTAAAATGATAGATCGCTCTTCACAAATGGTAGAAAAGAAATACGGAACCTACTATACAGGTATGCCTCATCACAATATTGATGCTTATTTAAGGAGCGACTATCAACGGATTGTAGAAAAAGATTTCAGCAAAGAGTTTGCGGCAAACAACCAAAATCACATGCGTAACGATAACGACGTACATCGTAGCATCATTTCCTATATCGCCTTAGCTGAGAAACGCGGACAATTACGATATGTAACAGAGAAAGAATCAATGCATGTTCTCATTCATAAAAAAAGGCATTATGACAGGCTAGACCAATATCATCCCATGCTTTTCTGTATGAATGATTCACAAAGTGCACAAGACAGCGACAGAATGATGATGAAAAATTATTTGGATAAAAGATTTCCTCAAAAGTCATCCTTTGAGAAACAAGGATGAATCTTCGATATCATTCAAATCATACCGTTCAAAGTAACCCATATCACGAATACTTGCTACACGTGCTCTACCACGAGCACGTTTAGCCAAGAATTCCTCGTAAGATTTTATGGCATAATGGTTAATGCGTATAATATCTTGTTGAGGTTTACGATCACCACGTGCTTTACTAATCGGTTTTCCATGAGAATCAGCTACATTCCCCGAGATGCGTGCAGCCTCATGACACCCAGTCATGGTACACACCCGTCGAGGATCGCAAATGCTTTTTACATGCGTATTCAAACGATGCTCCGGTAATGAGTGTCGACGGAACCTTTCCATGACTCCTCCTGGTTGCTTCGTTTTAGCTCCTCCGCTACCATAAACCAACCAATTGATTTCAACGGCCGAAAAGTTTTCCATCCGACGCAAGAATTCAGGAATAGATTTGTCTTTTTGAGGCACAATGAATTCATCCAAATCAATCACGGCAAGCCAACGTGTTTCCAAGCGATGCCTTTCAAAGCAGTCATCGTATGCAGCCAATTGACGTTTTTGCCCAGGGAAATAAGTATAATCTACCAATCCGGATTCGATAAATGGAGCAAGCACCTCCTTCGTACAATCTGTACTTTCATTATCATAAACGTAGAATTTCTCCACCCCTTGCTTCTGATGCCATTCTATCCATTCCTTAAAATAGGGTCCTTCATTCTTCGCTATTGCACAAACAGCCAAATAATATTGCGGCTTGGTTTGGTCATGCTTCATACGCCATTTCAGTTTTATGCTATTCCAAAGTCCATAACGCAACACACCACGCCATCGGGTACGTTCTACTCTACCCGGAATTACTCCAGCTATTATTTCTGCAAGTACCTTATTCATAACTCAAAACTTGATTTTTCAGGCAGGATACTCTCGAAAGCATTCTTTATGTTCTCCATCACTTGTACATAGTTACGAATATGCACGTTGTCATTCAAGCATATCAGCGAATAAGATTGTTCATAAATTGCCTTCACAGCCTGTTTAGGTCTAACCATTAATGGGAACATCTTAGTATCGCTATATGTGTTATATGGTTCAAAATTACCTTGACAAATCTGCCAGGTACGGAACAACTCCGGAGTATAATCATTTAAAGCACGGAAACGATTCACAGATGTTTCTGTCAATTCCTTTTCGGCAACCGCCCATACTTCTTCGAACGTCTTTTTCAAGTAAGGCTGTGCATTATGGGGAGTACGCAATGTGATGAACTTTCCATAAGGCTTCAGCAAATAGTTCAAACGAGCTTTTGAACCATAACTTTCATGAAACCACTTATCATGAAAACGTGACATCACCTCTTTTTTATCGAAATGACGATTAATGATTCTCAGATTGTTTTTTATTCTTTTATACCATTGTGACCAAGAAGGATTGTACTGAAAAACAGCAATATCACAAGGCAAACCATTCTTAAAGAAACGTTCTGTAGAGATAGAGTTGATTATATAGAAATCGTCATTGAAATAAACAAAATGATCGGCTAATCCTGGTATTTTGTGCAGATAGCGTTCTATAACTACAGAATTATAAGTAGGTAAAAACTGTTTCGGGATATAATCTTGATGATTTACCAAATTAATCTTCGGATTACTGACATCAAGCCAATCAGGTTTCTGTCCGCTAGTTACAAAATGAATCTTGCGAACCCAAGGAGCAAATTTTTCCACTCCACGAAACCAATATTTCAGAAAGCCATAATCACGGAAACGAGCCTTAGACACTCCATTTTTAGTATTCTCTTTACGCCCAGAATACTTGGCAAACTCTGCTTGCCATTTGGGGTCGTCCATATCAACCCACGTGATTACAAAATCTATATCCTTAACCATATTAATCTATTCTCTTTATGCCCCTAAGCCCTTCGCATGTTTGAAACGATTATGCGTCCAAAGATATAATTCCGGACGTTCCTTAATCATTTGTTCCAACATCTGATAATAAATGGTTGTCAATTCAAAATCAGGTAATGACTGAGGTGCATCGTGCATTCTAATAAGTCTTGCTTCGTAAAAGCCTCTTTTTACTCGCTTCATATCCAGAAACCAAGCCTCAAATCCATAATGCTTGATAATCTTTTCCGTTCCGGTCAATACTGGAGTCTGATGATTTAAGAATGGAATGAAATGGCGTGCATCTCTTTTTCTTGGCGATTGGTCCGCAATAAATCCAATTATACTAACCTTATTAGCTGTTTTCAATTGGGTAATATAACGTGCAGTCTTTCGCATTTCCACACTGATAGCTCCCATACGCTCACGTTGATAAAGAAGCAATCTATCCATGTTTTCATTACGTAACTTATGATAGATTTGCACAGCCAAAACATTGGGTTCCAAGCACAAAGGAATAGAAGACACCCATTCCCAGTTACCATAATGTCCCATATAAAGAGAGATGGTTTTCCCACTTCTCAAGACAGCATTGGCATCCTCAATATTTGTGAACTTCATACGCTTACTCATTTCTTCCGAAGAAATAGTAGCCATTTTACAGCTCTCAAGCACTTGGTCAGTAAAATACTGATAGAACTTCTTCTCTATCTGTATTATTTCTTGCTCGCTTTTTTCCGGGAAAGATTCGGTCAGATTCTTCCGGACAATACGTCGCCTATATCTTACTACATAATAAAGTAGATAGAACAAGCAGTCCGACAAGACATATAACACACAAAATGGTGTATACGACAGAAACTTCAAGAAAAAAGAGAGCAAGTGATATATCATTTCAGTTCCTTAATTGCTTTTTCGATACGTTTCAATGTTTCTTCCTTACCCAAAACAACGGTAATATCAAAGATATGAGGTCCTTTACCTTCGCCTACCAAAGCCAAACGGAATGCATTCATGACATTACCCATATGATATTCTTTGTCGGCAATCCATTGCATTACCACTTTTTCCTGGTTTTCTGCAGAAAAATCGTCTAATGCTTCGAGTATGCCAGCCAATTCAGCCATTCGTTCAGGCGAATCTTCTTTCCAACGTTTCTTACGAGTCTTTTCATCGTATTCGGTCGGTGTCACGAAGAAGAACTTGCAAGTGTCCCATAAATCTTTCACGAAGTTCACACGTTCCTTCATCAAACCAACTACGGTTACCACTTTATCCATCGAAGCATCTACTCCATTTGCTTTCAAGATAGGCATAAAGAGTTCGGCCAACTCCGTATTGTCCTTCATCTTGATATATTCATGATTGAACCATTTACCCTTTTCGAAGTCGAACTTGGCACCAGCCTTACTACAATGCTTCAAATCAAAGAGTTGAACCAATTCTTCAAGTGACATGATTTCTTGATTATTGCCTGGATTCCAGCCCAAGAGTGCCAAGAAGTTGATAACCGCTTCCGGCAAATAGCCTGATTCACGATAACCAGAAGAGATATCACCTGTCTTAGGATCATGCCATTCCAACGGGAATACAGGGAAACCTAAACGATCACCATCGCGCTTGCTCAACTTGCCATTTCCATCAGGCTTCAAAAGCAACGGGAGGTGTGCGAATTCGGGCATTGTATCTTCCCATCCAAATGCACGATAAAGCAAGACATGAAGCGGAGCTGAAGGAAGCCATTCTTCACCACGAATCACATGCGAGACTTCCATCAAATGGTCATCCACAATGTTAGCCAAATGATATGTAGGCAATTCATCAGCCGATTTATACAAAACTTTATCATCCAAAACTGACGAATTTACAATTACTTCGCCACGGATAATATCCTGAACATGCACTTCTTCATTAGGTTCAATCTTAAAACGAACCACATATTGCTTACCTTCCGCAATCAAGGCATCGACCTCTTCTTTTGGCAATGTCAATGAATTACGCATGCCCATACGTGTCGAAGCATCATATTGGAAATTTGCCACTTCCTTACGTTTGGCATCCAATTCTTCCGGTGTATCGAAAGCGATATAAGCTTTACCCGCTTCCATCAAGACATCTACATATTTTTTATAAATATCGCGTCGTTCAGATTGACGATAAGGACCGTGTTCACCACCGAAACTTACTCCTTCATCGAACTTGATACCTAGCCATTTAAACGACTCGATGATATACTCTTCTGCACCAGGCACAAAACGGCTTGAATCTGTATCTTCGATACGGAAAATCAAGTCACCACCATGCTGACGTGCAAACAAATAATTGTACAAAGCGGTACGTACACCGCCAATATGCAACGCTCCTGTAGGACTTGGAGCAAAACGGACTCTAACTTTTCTATCTGACATTTGTTCTTTATCTATAAAATACGGGACAAAATTAAACTAAATTCCCGATTTTTTCGTATTTTGCACGCAAAATTATACGACTATGAACACTTTCAATACCCACAAGCAGTTTTCTTTTAAGGAATTATTATATAAATGCTTAATATTTATCGTTACAGTAAGCATCATTGCTTATTTCATGCCGAAAGAAGGAAAGTTCAATTACGAGTTCGACATCAATAAACCTTGGAAATATGGTTTATTACAAGCATCTTTTGACTTCCCCATTTACAAAAACGAACAACAGGTACAACGCGAACAAGATAGTTTGCTGAATACCCATCAGCCCTACTTTCACATGGATAAACAAATCGGGAAGGACATGTTGGCCAAACTTAAGGACGATTATAACAAAACGTTAAGACATTCACTTCCAAATGCCGAATACATCAAGCATATTGAACGGACGCTAAAAGAAATTTATAACCAAGGCATTTTACCCGGCGAAGACTCACAACGCCTGAATGCAGATAGTACACATTCTATTCTGTTAATTGACAAGAATATCGCCACAAGCCAACCTGTCAATCATTTATACACCATCAAGGAAGCCTACGAGCACTTGTTGAATATAGACACTACACTATATAGCAAAAAGATTCTTCAAGCATGCAACCTCAACCATTATCTGACTCCTAATTTGTCTTACGACAAAGAAAAATCAGAAGCAGCAAGAAATGATTTATTGTCTAACATATCATGGGCAAACGGTTTGGTCATGAACGGACAAAAAATCATCGACCGGGGAGAAATCGTCGATGAACAAACTTTCAACATCCTGCAATCGCTTCAAAGAGAATGGGAAAAACGAAGTGAATCGACCAAAGAGATTCGATTGACTGCCATGGGACAAATCCTCATGATTAGTGTATTCATCCTCTGCTTCATGATTTACTTGGAACTCTTCCGTAAAGATTATTACGAACGAAGACGAAGTGTGCTTCTTTTATTTGCACTCATTGTATTCTTCCCTGTAATCCTTTCGATTATGGTAGCCCAGAATCTGTTGAATGTCTACATCCTGCCATTTGCCATGATTCCTATCATCATCGGCATCTTCCTCGATTCACGTACAGCCTTCATGGCACATGTCACCATCATTCTGCTATGTTCCATCTCGTTGAGATTCCCTCACGAATTCATTATCCTACAAACCGGAGCAGGTATGGTTGCCATCTATAGTTTACGCGAACTTTCACAACGTTCGCAACTTCTGCGGACAGCTGCCATTGTTTTCGTTTGTTATGCTTTGCTATATTTTGCTTTCGAGCTGATACATGAGGACGATTTGACCAAACTGAATACCCGTATGTATATCTATTTCGGGATTAATGGTATTTTACTTTTGTTTGCTTACCCATTATTGTTCATTCTCGAAAAAACGTTTGGCTTCACATCCAATGTAACTCTAGTCGAGCTATCAAACATCAACAACAAACTACTTCGAGAAATGTCCGAAGTAGCTCCAGGAACTTTCCAACACTCCCTACAAATGGCAAACCTTGCTGCTGAAGCAGCAAACCGAATCGGTGCCAATAGTCAATTGGTGCGTACCGGAGCCTTGTATCATGATATAGGGAAAATGGTAAATCCAGCTTTCTTTACTGAAAATCAATCGGGTGTCAATCCACACAAGAGTTTAGGATATGAACAAAGTGCACAAGTCATTATCAGCCATATTACTGATGGTATCAAATTGGCAGACAAACACAATCTGCCTAAAGTAATCACAGATTTTATCCGGACTCACCACGGAAAGGGTGTAGCCAAATACTTCTACATTTCCTACAAGAATGATCATCCGAATGAAGAAGTAGACATTGAAAAGTTCAGCTATCCAGGCCCTAATCCGTTTACTAAAGAACAAGCCATATTGATGATGGCCGATGCGGTTGAAGCTGCTTCAAGAAGCTTACCTGAATATACAGAAGAAAGCATCAGTACGCTGATTGATAAGATTATCGACAGCCAAGTAGCTGAGGGATATTTCAAATTCTGCCCGATTACGTTCAAGGATATAGCTTTGGTCAAGGCTTTATTCAAAGAAAAGTTGAAAACGGTTTATCACACCAGAATCACTTATCCGGAGTTGAAGAAATAAAAAATCGCCTTCACAAGTTTCACCGAGTCACAACTCGCTGATATACAAACTCCCTGAGTGAATCTTTGGTGCATTCACCTAGTTTCACAGGTTTCACTCTTTCCCGGATGTGAAACTTGGCGAACCCTTCCTGAAGCTTGAAGTTTCACATGGAAATACTGGATATCAATCACTTAAACACCAATGAAACTTGTGAAGGCTGTTTAAAACCTTTTATTTCTTCACCTCTTCCAACAGCCCTTCGCAAGCATCTTCCAAAATGTCAAGCACATTTTCAAAGCCCAGTGCACCACCATAATAGGGGTCGGGCACATAGTCCACTTGTTTTAGACGACAAAACTCTGTCATGCGATGGATTTTCTTTTCGGCTTCGGGTGACGGTGCACGATCTTTCAAATCTTGAATGTTACGGTCGTCCATGCCGATTATCATATCAAATTCAAAGAAATCTTGCGTGCAGACAGGACGAGAGCGATGCGTCAACTCATATCCTCGATGATAGGCATGCATCCGCATCCGGCTATCGGGCAATTCTCCTTGATGATAACTTAAGATTCCTGCCGAATCGACTTCTATCTGTTTTTCCAAGCCCTCACGCTTAATAAGCGTACGCATAATTTCTTCGGCCGAAGAAGAACGGCAAATATTCCCTAAGCAAACAAATAATATTTTCATATTCAAACTTTCTTCAAACACTTTTTAAACTCTTCTACACTCCGATTGACTATCAATGCTTCGGGAAATTCTGTTTCTTGCAACAATTCATGAATATACTGATAGTTCGCAATGTCAAAAGAAATGTGAGCATCACTCCCCAGAATGACCGGAACCTCATATTGTTTACACAACCGAAGAATCGCCAAATTGTTTTCACGGGCGTCTACCTTGTTACGACAAGGCTTCAACGAACTATTGTTAATTTCCAACAACGTACCGTATTCTTTAGAGGCTAGGACAATGGGTTCAAAGTCTAATTGAGCCGTACCGTCCCCTGGATGACTGATAATTTGGATAGAAGGATGACTGATTACTTTTATCATGCCTTGTGTATTCTCTTCTTTGTTACCATGCTGATAACACAACAAATGAATACCTGCAATTCGCAAGTCCAAACGCCTCATCAAATCCGCATCTGCATCAATATTACCGGCACTATCCAGGATATTAATTTCAGCTCCCAACAACAACTCCACTCCATACATCCTGCGAGGCACGACATGCAAATTCCGGAAATAAATCGGGTCGCAAGCTCCTGGTATGCCAGATGTATGTTCTGTTATTCCCAAAATCTTCAGGCCTTTCTCGGCACCTGCCTTCGCCATTTCTTGCAATGTACTGTATGCATGCCCACTGGCGACAGTATGAGTATGCACATCCAATTCTATTTTCATCATCTTACTGTGGATCTACGTCATAATATATGGTTATCGTGCGGAAACGTTCATCTTCCAACAACGTACGTTGAACGGCCTGTAAATAGTCCCGAACTTTCGTCATAGAAGCGGAAAGTTCCACCTTGATCATCATCTTTTTTATAAACAAAGTCTGTATACGCGACACAGGAGGTTTGTCCGGTCCCAACACCCGATTACCCAAGCCTGTCCGAAGCATGCTAGCCACAACTTCAGCAGCTTGATCAAGCACAGACTCTTTCCGGTGCTTCAAGTAAACATAAACCAACCGATAATAAGGAGGGTATCTGAACAACTGACGTTCGGCCAATTGGTCATCATACAATTGTTCGTAATCGTTCTTTATTACCTGATGAATAACCGGAAGTTCCGGAGACTTTGTCTGCAAGAGGACCAATCCTCGTTTGTTCTTTCTACCCGCACGACCTGCTACCTGAGCCATCAGCTGATAAGCTCGTTCGTAGCTTCTGAAGTCCGGATAATTCAGCATGGTATCTGCATTCAGGATACCAACCACACTCACATGCTCAAAGTCCAAACCCTTTGAAACCATTTGAGTACCTATCAGTATATCTGTTTTTCCTTGCTCAAAATCAGCAATGATTCTTTCATATGCCGACCGCGTTCGGGTGGTATCCAAATCCATCCGTGCAACCTTGGCTTCGGGGAAAATCAATTGCACATCCTCTTCTATCCGTTCTGTTCCCATGCCTCGATTTATCAGCTCCACGCCACCGCAAGCCGGACATGACACTTGGAGCGATTGGGTATATCCGCAATAATGGCAAGTCAACTGATTCAATCCTTTGTGATAAGTAAGGCTCACATCGCAATTCTTGCATTTCGGAACCCAGCCACAAGTACGGCACTCAATCATAGGGGCAAATCCTCTTCGGTTTTGAAACAAGATGACTTGTTCCTTATTGTCCAAGGCCTCTCTGATAGCCTTCACCAACATGGGCGAAAAGGGTCCCCTCATCCGTTTTTGATGAACGAGTTCCTTGATGTCCACCAGCTCGATATGTGGTAACTGGATATCTTTATATCGTTCCTTCAACTCCACCAATCCGTATTTGCCCGTCGTAGCGTTGAAATAGCTTTCCACGCTTGGGGTAGCTGTACCTAACAATACTTTCGCACCATACATGGACGCCAACATAATGGCCGAGTTCCGGGCATGATAACGAGGTGCCGGCTCTTGTTGCTTGTAGGTATTTTCATGCTCCTCGTCCACAATAATCAGGCCCAATCGTTTAAACGGTAGAAAGATGGAGGAACGTACTCCCAATATGATGTCGTAATTATCGTCGCTCAATTGTTTTTGCCAAATCTCAACCCTTTCTGCATCGGGGAATTTTGAATGATACACTCCTAACCGATGTCCAAATACTCTCCTCAGGCGTTCGGTAATTTGAGTAGTCAAAGCAATTTCCGGCAAGAGATATAACACTTGCTTTCCTTCCTTCAATGCTTCCTGAATGAGGTGGATATATATTTCGGTCTTACCACTGGAAGTCACCCCATGCAACAAACATACATTCTTCTGCTTGAAAGAGGTTAGTATATTCTCGAAAGCTTGTTGCTGAGCCGTATTCAAAGGATTCAAGTCGATTGTCCTTCGGGAAGAATTATCCAAACGCCCCACCTCATGGTAATAGAGTTCAAACACGCCTTTCTCCACCAAATTGTTCAAGACAGAAGAAGATACTCCCGATTTTTCCAACAACGTTTTCTTGGACACCTCTTTCAGGATGCCTTCAGGACCCATCCATCCGGAGAATTCAACATATTTCATCAACAAGGCTAGCTGTTTCTTGGTCCTAGCCAACGTATCGAACAACTGGTGCATACTCGATTCGTTCAGTGTTTTATCGGCCAATCTTATCCGAGCTTCCGTTCGTGGCTTATAACTCCGTTTTAAGTCTTCCTTCACAAAAACTGCTTGCTTGTCCAACAATCGTTTGATGACGGGGAGGATACTTTTCAAGCCACTGACCTTTTGCAATTGCGTCAGACTTTGTTCATTGTCCGTTTCCAACAAATCCAACAAATGTTGCTCGCTTTTCGGAAGAGGCTCCGATGCTTCAAAGTCTTCATTGTAAGCCACTATCGTTTCGCTTTCCAGCTTCATCCCCGAGGGCATGGCTGCCTTATAGACATCGCCCAGCATACATAAATAATAGGAGGACAACCATTCCCAAAAGCGGAATTGAGTAGGAAGAATGGCCGGCGACTTGTCCAATACTTCTTCGATATCCTTCGTCTCGTATCCTTCGGGAGCTACCTCGTGCACCTTTGTCACGATGGCGGTATAATATTTCTTCCGCCCGAACGATACGACTACCCGACAACCCACCTGAACGCTTTCTTCCATCTCGGCAGGAAGCGAATAAGTGTATTGTCCGGCAATGGGCAAAGGGACGATGACATCGACGTATTTTTTCATACAGCAAAGTTATAAAAAAAGGAGGCACTCCCTACAGAATGCCTCCTTTTTATTGTAATTTCCAATTCGCTTAGAAAATGTAGGCTGCAGAGACTTGCCAAATCTTGTTCTTTGCACCAATGGCTTCGCTTGCATTTCCCCAAGTAAAGGCATCACCCATCGGGATTTGATAGTTTACACCTACTTGCAACTTACGCAACAACTTCAAGCCGGCACCTAAGTTAATGGCAACTTGAGTCTTCTTTGCTTCTACATTTTGCAAATCAATGTCCTTGAAATTGAAGAAGAAATCCGGACCTGCTGCCAGGTAGAAACCTAACATGCTACCCAAGCCGATGGTATATTTCAAGTTCACAGGTACTTCAATACCCTGTTGCTTGTAATCTTCTTCCCCACGTTGAGAGTACATCAACGCACCATCAATGCCCAAACCAATAATAGGAAGGGTAATTTCGGCCATCGGTCCGATAAAGAAACCGGTCGAATTATCTTTTACCTCATTTACACTCTTTGCATCAAAATCCAACTTGGTAAAGTTCATACCACCTTTCAAACCAAATTTAATCAACTGAGCCTGTGCAGGAGCCGCCATCATCAGGGCTACTGCTACCATTAATACACTAATAACCTTTTTCATATTCATGCATATTTATGTTTACGTCTGCAAAGATAAACAAATTTTTAACGCGAAAAGTTCACTTTCGACATTTATATAAAACGTGCTGACGTTTTCCCTCATTCGTGCTGACGTTTTTTAAAAACGCCTTCACGTTTTATCCCACAAAAAAAGGTGCCCAGCCAGAGCACCTTCCTATTTTCTTTAAATTAATATTCGTCTTCGTTGAAGAAAAAGTCTTCCTTACTAGGATAATCAGGCCAGATATCTTCGATACTTTCATAGATTTCGCCTTCATCTTCCATCTCCTGCAAGTTTTCAATCACTTCCAACGGAGAACCCGAACGGATGGCATAATCAATCAATTCATCTTTTGAAGCAGGCCATGGTGCATCTTCCAATTTGGAAGCCAATTCTAATGTCCAATACATACTATTTCTTATTTAAAAAATATTACATTTAGATTATACTCTCATATCAGCCGCAAAAGTATAACAAAATATTTCAAATACAACTTTTATCCCAATAAATTTCAGCCGTGCCGGATAATAAGTTCAATTTTCGTCCTAAAACAAACAAATAATCGGACAAACGATTGATAAAGGCCGAGACATTGGAGGTTACTTCGCAACTTTCGGACAAGGTAAGAATGCGTCTTTCTGCCCGACGACAAACCGTACGGCACACTTGGCAAATGGCCGACTCCTTCGAACCTCCAGGAATCACGAAGGCTTTCAGAGGGGGAAGTTGCCCGTCTGTCTCGTCAATGGCCTTTTCCAGACGGAGGATATCTTCATCGGCTATCTGGCTTTCGATACGCAACTCCGTAAGATTCTGGTCTGTAGCCAAATAAGACCCTACAGAAAACAGTTTGTGTTGCACCCAAAGAATCGTCTTTCGGTCGTTTTCATCTGTCAGCCCTGTATAGAGCAAGCCCAAATGAGCATTCAGCTCATCTACCGTACCATAAGCTTCCAAGCGAACGTGTGTCTTTGGAACTCTGGTTCCTCCTACCAACGAAGTTGTCCCCTTGTCACCAGTACGTGTATAAATCAAACTTTTTTTCATATCGCATTAAAAGAAATTTACTATATAATTTTGCTTGTGACGTTTTGAGTCGAACAAGACAATACCTATGTCATACAAATCGAACGTAATCCTTACCCGCTCGTCTTCCAACAACCCTTTCCACCATTCTTGCTTTGCTTTGGACGCATAAATTCCACCCACTATCATACAAGAACCATCTGTCAGACAAGGCAGCATCTTCTCCACGGCTTCTGCATAATAAGGGGTGTCGGCCACATGCAACAAATCGACCGATTTCTTCCCCTTCATCGCTTTCTCCAAATGCAACAAAGTTTCTTCAGAAGTCCTTCCTTCCACACTCAAGGCTTTCATTGATGTTCGAGCAGCCTGTATATAGCGGAAAGCCGTACCATCTCCTCGTCCCACCTCAATCAAAAAGGACGGGCGGAAATAGTTCACCAGCCTGAAGAGCAAACGATTTACCTTACCACGATAAAACGAAGACGAACCGGCCGATGCATGATTCTCCAGTTCACGATAGGCATAATAAGGAAGTTTCTCATACACCACCGAAGTAATGAGAAAGAAGTCCGACGGAGAATGCACACCATAACCACAACGATAGCGGAAACGCCTGCACCAATTCCAAATTCTTCTAATCAAGTTCATGCCATCTACTCTACGTTAATCACACAAAGATAGAAAAGTTTGCCGAATATTTCCGAATAATCCTTTATATTTGTTATTCATTATCAAATACGAAAAATCAGCTATGAAAACGAATCTTCAAAACCCACTTTGCGGCATTATACCTCCTCTTGTCACTCCTTTGAAAGACAACGAAACTTTAGACATCGAAAGTTTGGAAAGACTCATCGAACACTTGATTCAAGGTGGAGTAAACGGGCTTTTCATCTTAGGAACCACCGGAGAAGAACAGAGCCTCAGCTACCGGGTTCGCAAACAAATGATTGAAGAGACCTGCCGGATTAACCAAGGACGCTTACCCGTATTGGCCTGCATCACCGACACCTCCATTGTTGAAAGTGTAAAACTGTCCCACACTGCTGCCGATTGCGGTGCATCGGGAGTCGTTTCCGCTCCTCCCTACTATTTTGCCACAGGACAACCCGAATTGGCCGAATTCTACGAAGAGCTGGTTCCCCAACTACCCCTCCCTATATTCCTATACAACATGCCTTCGCATGTGAAAGTAAGTTTCGACCCACAAACGGTTCATCGCATAGCCCAAAACCCACAAGTGGTTGGTTTTAAAGACAGCTCGGCCAATGGTGTATACTTCCAATCGGTCATGTATGCCATGAAAGACCGTCCGGACTTTGCCATGCTGGTAGGCCCGGAAGAAATGACCGGCCAATGTGTATTGATGGGTGGGCATGGCGGCATCAACGGTGGAGCCAACCTCTTTCCCGAGCTATATGTCGCCATGTATCAGGCTGCTAAATCGCACAACATTGCCGAAGTGCTTCGCCTGCAACAATACATCATGCAAATCAGCTGCAGTATATATAAGGTAGGCAAACACGGATCCAGCTATCTGAAAGGATTGAAATGTGCCCTATCTATATTGGGCATTATCAACGACGACTTTGTAGCTTCACCGTTCAACAAATTCCAGGCTCCCGAACGCGAAAAGATTCGTCAGGCATTGGAAAACCTGCCCATCGAAAACGGAAAGCTAATCCTCTAAGAATGTAATTTATGCACATAATAGACCTTATCATCTTTTTCCTTTTCACCGGAGGCATCGTTGTGTTCGGTTGTTCTTTTTTCAACAAGAAACTTTCTGCAGACGAGTTCACTTCGGCAGGCCGTAGTTTGCCAGGCTGGGTAGTCGGCATGTCAATCTTTGCAACTTACGTCAGTAGTATCAGCTACCTGGGCTATCCGGGAAACGCCTATTCCAGCAATTGGAATGCTTTTGTGTTTAGCCTGTCCATCCCGATAGCCTCTTACTTTGCCGCCAAGTATTTTGTACCTTTCTACCGAAGCCAAGGAAGCGTATCAGCCTATAGCTTTTTGGAAGAGAAGTTCGGCACTTGGGCTCGATTGTATGCGTCAGCTTGCTACCTGCTGACCCAAATAGCTCGCATGGGTTCCATCCTGTTCCTTTTGGCCTTACCCATGAACATCCTGATGGGATGGGACATCCAAACGGTCATTGTAGTGACCAGCATAGCCATTGTCATCTATTCCATGTTGGGAGGCATCAAGGCAGTAATTTGGACCGAGGCCATTCAAGGTTTCATCCTGATTGGTGGAGCCGTAATCTGCCTGATTGTACTTCTATTCAGCATGCCCGAAGGGCCTATGCAGACCTTCGAAATGGCCATTGCCGACCATAAATTCGATTTAGGCGAATTCTCGGCCGATCTCAGCACTTCCACATTCTGGGTATGCCTCATTTATGGTGTGTTCACCAACCTTCAGAATTATGGCATCGACCAGAACTATGTGCAACGTTATCATACCGCCAAGAACGAGAAAGAGGCTAAATTCTCGGCCTTGTTTGGGGGCTACTTGTTCATTCCGGTTTCTGCCGTATTCTTTCTGATAGGGACAGCCCTTTATACTTACTACAAAATACATCCCGACTTGCTTCCTGCGGAAGGTATCAAAGCCGATTATGTTTTCCCATTTTTCATCGTCAACCAACTTCCGGTGGGGTTGACAGGACTCTTAATCGCATCGATCTTTGCCGCTGGCATGAGTACGGTAGCAACCAGTGTCACCAGTGCTTCAACCATTATCTTAACAGATTATTATCAACGAATCCGCAAGCATACATCCGACCGCGAACGACTTTTCGTCTTGAAAATTTCGAGCCTTATCGTTGGGGTATTGGGTATTTTCGTCGCATTGGCCTTACTTAATGTCGAAAGCATCCTGGATGCATGGTGGAAGCTTTCCTCCATCTTCAGCGGTGGTATGTTAGGGTTGTTTTTATTAGGATACTTAGCAAAGAAAGCACGTCACATCGATGCCGCCATTGGAGTGATTTGTGGAGCCATCGTCATTGCCTGGATTTCGGCCGACCAATGGTTGGGGCTTCCTGAATCGGGCATCCATGAATACTTGGCTATTGTATTGGGAACCATCATTATTTTCTTGGTAGGTTTCTTGTCTGCCCACATCTTTCAATCCCGAAAATAATCATGAAGATACTTTGGCTTGACTTGAACAGTTCGTATGCCCATTCCTCGTTGGCCTTGCCGGCTTTGCATGCCCAAATGCAAGACCGTGCAGACATTGAATGGTCGATGGTATCGTGTACCATCAACGAGAACGTCGGCATGATTGTGGATGAAATCCAGCATCATCGCCCTGATGTGCTGGCCGCCAGCACCTGGCTATTCAATCACGAAGTGCTGATGCATATCCTTTCGCGTACAAAGGCTTTACTTCCTGATGTTTGCATCATCTTGGGTGGCCCTGAATTCTTGGGCGAAAATGAAACGTTCCTTCGTTGCCATCCTTATATAGATTGTGTCTTCCGCGGAGAAGGCGAGCAGGAATTTCCACGTTGGATAGCTTGTTGGAATCGTCGGGAAGCTTGGACAGATATCGTTGGTTTGTGTTACTTGAATGAGGAAAATCAATATTGCGACAATGGGCTGGCACGCGTCTTGCAATTTGACCAACTGACTCCACCTGAAGAAAGCCGCTTCTTTAATTGGAGCAAACCTTTTGTGCAATTGGAAACCACCCGAGGTTGCTTCAACACTTGTGCTTTTTGTGTAAGTGGAGGTGAAAAGCCCGTACGCTCATTGCCCATCGAGAAGATTCGCGAACGCTTGCAAATCATTCACCAACACGGCATCAAGGATGTTCGGGTGCTCGACCGTACCTTCAACTTCAACTCCCGCCGAGCCAAGGAACTTCTGCAATTATTCTTGGAATTCTACCCCCATATCCGCTTCCATCTCGAGATTCATCCGGCCTTGCTCACCGAAGAACTGAAGGCCCTGCTACAAACCTTGCCCAAAGGTTTGCTCCATCTGGAAGCCGGCATACAAAGTTTACGCGAAGGTGTCTTGGAAAAATGCCTTCGCATGGGAAAATTATCCGAAGCCTTATCCGGTCTGCAATTCCTTTGTTCGCTCGACAACATGCAGACGCATGCCGACCTGATAGCCGGCTTGCCGCTTTATCATTTGCATGAAATCTTCGAAGATATCCGCACCTTGGCCGAATATCGAGCCGATGAGGTCCAGTTAGAATCACTCAAACTGCTGCCCGGCACCGACATGCGACGCCGAGCAACGGAGCTGGGCATCCGATTCTCTCCGCTTCCGCCTTACGAAGTGTTGCAAACCAACGAAATCAGCACCAGCGAATTGCAAACAGCCCGTCGCTTATCCCGTTTGTTGGATGCTTTCTATAACACTCCGGCCTGGCAAGACCTTACCCGAATGTTGATTCTGCAAGAGGATGACTTCTTAACCCGCTTTTTGGCTTACCTGACCGAAGGTAACCTTATCGACCAGCCCATGAGCTTGGAAAAACGCGGACTTGTGCTTTATGAGTTTTGTCGGAAACATTACCTAGCCTATCAGTTGGATGCCAGCATTGCCTGGATAGAAGCCGGCATGTCCCTAAAGAAACAACCGGCCGAACGGATAAAGACCAAACACCAAGTTCCCCCTGAAAGCTGGACAATCCTGAACGGAAGTTACCGGGACAATCTCCGTCTGTGCTTCTTGCCTACCGATGAAGCAGGGCTACACGGTTATTGGTTCGGGTTCGAAGCCAATTCACAAAAAGCAACCCCTGTATTTAAAGCCCAATCTTAAGCCTTATGACATCTATCGTTGAAATAAAGACCTACTCGCCGGCATACCATGCGGCTATCCAACATTTTTTGAATCAGCTGACTCCTGACCCCATGACTTTTACCGAAAGCATGTTCAAAGAACTGCTGGCCTCAACAAACAGCTATCTTTTCTTCCTGATGCAAGAAGAAAAGATAGCCGGAATGCTTACCGTCGGCATCTATCATAGTCCGACGGGAGGCAAAGCATGGATTGAGGATGTAGTGGTGGACGAAGCATTTCGGGGACAAGGCCTCAGCAAATTGCTCGTAAACCATGCCATCGAGTTTGTGAAGTCGCAACACATCCCCTTGCTGATGCTCACGTCCAATCCTAGCCGCATTGCGGCCAACAAATTATATCAAGCCATGGGATTTGAACGGAAAGAGACGAATATCTATCGGATGATTTTATAGTATCTTCACTTTTACACTTTCGGCACTCCATCTTGAATTACAAGTAGTTGGAGTGCCGATTTGTAGTTTTAAAAAAGTTTGAAGTGAATTCCCTAGTTCTCTGGATTTTCACGAACATATTCATTAAATGCATGTCTCTCATTATAGAAACAAATCGCATTATTAGCGGAAATCCATGCATCTACTTCCATATTGTCTTCAAATACCAGTTTTAAATGAGGATGCTTGTACTCATACGTCCCATGTGTAACAGTTTCCGTTCCCTTTACCTTTTCTCCTTCGGCATTGTAATTCCAGAAGGTAAGTGTTATTGTAAATTCATTCGAATTGAATTCCAAAATATCCGTAGGTATAGAACCTCCATACCAATTTGAGGCGTTCTCCCACTTTGTTCCAGTCAGTTCTTGTTTGTCACCATACTTCACAATATTATCATCATCGGAGCATGAAACAAAGCTACACACGATGGAAATAAAACTTAAAATATAAAATAGCTGTTTCATAATCTTTAAATTTAAAAGGTTATAATATAGTTAGTTGTAATGGAATTTTCCTCAAGGTAGCATTTTTACAAAAAAAATAAAAATGAACAAGAAAACAAAACATTTCAGCCTCTTTTTAAAGGAATTTTAGATATCATATAATAAAACTCTTGCTTACTTTTGATAAAGCCTCGACATACAAAAAGGCTACGCACATTTTATACTTGAGTCCGTGGTTCTTATCTTAATCTGAAGCAACCAAAACAATATAGCGTCTGTCATTCCAAGCGTAAGGAAACCAACGTCTATCGAATGGGATTCTAACTCTTATTTGAACAATCGAGGAACAAACTCTGACAAATAGATACGCCAGTTCCGCCAGATATGTCCGTCTTCGTTTTCGAAGTATTCATACGGATAACCTTTGGCATCCAACAACTTGCGATACTCTTCGTTGGCTTTATAAAGGAAGTCTGTCTTACCGATACCAATCCAGTACAAAGCCGGACGCTTGGCAAACTGTACGGCCAACTTACCTTCCAAGTCCTCATAAACAGGAGATTTGGCATCCCTTCCCGGCAAGATAGCAGCCGAGAACAACCCAACATAATTGAACATATCGGGATATTGCTTGGAGATATGCATCGAATGGAAACCTCCCATCGAAAGACCTGCAATGGCACGGAATTTCTTGCCGGCCTTCGTACGATAATGCTTGTCAATGAACTTCACCACTTCGGGGAAATGTGCTTCAAAAGAGCCTTCCATCGTCTTAGGCAATTGGAAAGTAGGCTGTGCTTCCCATCCCAAAGATGATTCTCCTGGAGTTGCTTCCAAGGCAGCATTGCCATTCGTCATGACCACAATCATCGGTTCAGCCTTGCCTTGAGCTATCAAATTGTCGAGGATTTGGGTCGCACGTCCCAATTCACTCCAGGCATTCTCGTCACCACCCATCCCGTGCAACAGATAGAATACCGGATAACGCTTGCCACTGGTCTCGTAACCAGCCGGTGTGTAAACGGTCAGGCGTCGGCTAAGTCCCAACGATGGGCTATCATACCATACCTTCGCTACCGTACCATGAGGCACTTTGTTCACCTTATATAAATCGGCCCGTTCGCCACCAATGATGAAGACATTGGTCACCGTCACGACATCACGAATCATATACACATTGTTCGGATCGTTCATCTTCAATCCGTCCACCAAGAATGTGTAGCTATAAAGTTCGGGAGCCAAAGGTTGGGGTGTCTTATATTCCCATACACCTTCCTTATTCTCCACCAGGTCGGCCACACCTTCCGACAAGAAATCGCCTGTAACCTGCACCTTGACCGCTTTCGGTGCCTGGAGTCGGAAAGTCACCGTATTGTCATCGTGAATTTCAGGAGAAACAATCTTCGAACCTCCCCACAATGCCTGTTGTGCCAATGCCGCTACGGGCATCAACCATGCCATCATGCAAATGGCAACCAATGATTTGATTGAGTTTTTCATAAGTATTACATTAAAATGTTCATGAATCGTTCTTTAAAATCCCTTAGGGTCGATTCCTCATTTCCCTTTTATCTCATTCAGCACATATGCCTGACCCATAATTACCAAGCTAACTTAGTCATATTTTTTCTTTTCACAAACTATTACATTTTACTTTCCATCCTGATTATATATTATTAACTATCCAAGTAACAGATAAAGCAGAGAAACCACCTCCCTTTTTCTTAAAAAAGGAAATTATAGACAGAATACTCTACAAAGAAAAGATACTTTCAACGATTAATTCCCTTAATTTTGCACCAATTTTAGCAAACAATACAATGATTAAGAAAATTCTGTTCATATTTACGCTTTTGGGAAGTTCCATTGTGGCATCCGCACAAAAGGTTCTGACCTTGGAAGAATGCCTGCAACAAGGCATTGAACGTAACCTGGGATTACAGGGCAAATGGAATGAAGTAAGGAAAGCAAGTTTTGCCGTATCCGAGAACCGGGCATTGCTCTTACCACAAATCAATGCTTTCGCTAACTTCAACGACAACTTCGACCCTCCGGTATCCGTTACCGATGGTTCATCGTATGGGGTGCCTTACAACGTGACACACACGTTGCCTTTCAGCAGTACAGTAGGACTTCAGCTGAACATGCCGCTTTATAACCAAACGCTCTACACTTCGCTGGCACTGACCAAACTGGTGAAAGAGATGAGTCACCTGTCGTATGGAAAGGCACGAGAAGAGTTGATTCTACAAATTTGCAAGATGTATTATTTGGGACAAGTTACCGCCGAACAACTTTCCCTCATCAAGGAAAACATCGTTCGCCTACAAGAACTCCAGCACATCACCCAAGCCTTTTACGACAACCAGATGGCCTTGGAAGTAGATTTGAAACGAGTCACGATTAATCTGGAAAATCTGCAAGCCCAATACGACAATGCCCAATCGGTGCTGGAGCAACAACTCAATACCCTGAAGTATGTCATCGACTATCCATTCGATCAGGAGATTGCCCTAACTCCCATTGAAGCCGATGAAATACAGACTACCGAATTGTCCGGCCTATCGGAAGGATTGTGGGAATTCCAAATGCTAAACCAACAAGGTGTCATCGCCGAAAAGCAGAAGAGCCTGATAGCACAAGGCTATCTCCCTTCGCTCAGTCTCACCGGAAACTGGATGTATTCGGCTTGGACGGATGAATTCAAGAACTGGTTTCACGCCGGTGAATCGAACAAATGGTATCGGTCTTACGGAATCGGACTTTCCCTACGGATACCAGTATTCGATAGTTTTAACCGTAAATACAAAATCCGCAAGGCCAATGTAGACATTGAGAATGTCCGTCTGAACACCGAAAATACACGGAAGGCACTGACCACTCAGTACCTGAACGCAACCAACGACCTGATGAACAATCGCCGGAACTACCAAAAGCAGAAAGCGAACTTCCAACTGGCCGAAGAGGTTTGCACCGTAACAACCGACCGCTATCGGGAAGGCATTGCCAGCATGACGGAAGTGTTGCAAGACGAGATGCGGGTGAGCGAAGCCCAAAACAACTACGTCAGTGCATCATTCAACTACCGCTTGGCAAACCTGACCCTATTGAGACTAACCGGAAAATTAGAAGAAAATTTTAAAATCAGATAAAAGATATGACTACCCACGAAGAAAAGAAGAAACGTATCAAAAAACTACGCGGAATACAATGGCTGATGAGTGCTGCCGGAGTGATAATCATCGCTTGGGGACTCTGGGAAGTGGCCTGCCTGTTCATGGATTATCGCTGGAAAGAAACTACCAACGATGCACAAATAGAGCAATACTTATCCCCCGTCAACCTACGTGCTTCGGGATACATCAAAAAGATCTATTTCACCGAACACCAACACGTGAAGAAGGGCGATACCTTATTGATATTGGACGACCGCGAATACAAAATCCGAGTGATGGAAGCTGAGGCAGCCTTGAAGGATGCCATGGCAGGAGCCAACGTCATCGGTGCCACCATCGACCGCACCCAGACAACGGCTTCGGTTTATGATGCCAGCATCTCAGAAATTGAGGTTCGTATCGCCAAGCTGGAAAAAGACCGCCAGCGTTATGCCAATCTGGTAGAGCGAAAGGCCGTTGCCCCCATCCAACTGGAGCAGATAGAAACCGAGTTGCAAGCCTTACAAAAACGTTTGGAAGCCACTGAACGCCAACGGAAAGCAGCCGTATCAGGGGTTAGCGAAGTATCGATGCGTCGAGAAAACGTAGAAGCCGGCATCGAACGTACACAAGCTGCCTTGGAGATGGCCAAGCTGAACTTGAGCTACACCGTTGTTACCGCACCTTGCGATGGCCAATTGGGACGCCGTGCTTTGGAAGAAGGACAATTCATTTCGGCCGGAACAACCATTACTTACATCGTGCCCGACACTCAAAAATGGATTATAGCCAACTACAAGGAAAAGCAGGTGGAAAACCTCTACGTAGGCCAGGAAGTAGAAATCACAGTCGATGCCTGGAGTGACAAAGAATTTACCGGCAAAGTAACGGCCATTTCTGGAGCAACGGGATCTAAATTTTCGTTGGTTCCAACCGATAATTCAGCCGGTAACTTTGTAAAAATCCAACAACGTATTCCGGTACGTATAGACTTCACCAACCTGACCGATGAAGAGAATAGCCGCTTGGCCGCAGGTATGATGGTTATTGTCAAAGCGAAAAGAAAATAACACATGGCATCTAAACCCAAAAACTATCCATTCTATAATTGGGTACCGAAGGGAATAGGTATCTTGATACTTTTCTTTCTCTTCTTTCCCATCCTTACCGCCGGAGGAGTCTATACAGCCAATAGCGGCGAGATGATGAGCGGATTGGGCATCCTTTCCGAGCACATCACCTTTGCCAACTATTGCACCTCCATCGGCATGGCTGCTTTTGCACCGCTTTTCTATCGGCTGATGCTCATCCGCCGACAGAAAATGATGTGCCTCAGCGGATTCATCCTGATGTATCTGCTCAGCTATGTTTGTGCCAAAACCGACAGTATGCTTGTTTTAGGGCTTTGCAGTATAATATTAGGCTTTCTTCGCATGCTTTTGATGCTAGTCAACCTCTTCACCCTGATTCAATATGCCGGAAAGGTGGAGGCATGCGATAAGTTGACACCGGGGAATGAGCCCCAAAGCGAAGAGGAATGGAATGCTTTGGACCGTACCCGTGCCCTGGCCAATACCGGCATCTACCTTTTCTTCATGATTATGGGACAATGCGGTACTGCCCTCACGGCCTGGCTGGCTTACGAATATCGCTGGCAGGATGTGTATTACTGCATGATGGGATTCAGTCTGACAGCTATCCTGCTGATATTCATTACCATGCCATATCGGGGATACAAAGGGTTGCCCCGTTTCCCTATCAGCCTGCGAATGTTTGGAAATGTAACGACCCTTTGTCTGGCATTGGGATGCTTCAGCTATGTCATGGTATATGGGAAAACGCTCGACTGGTTTGACGATACCACCATTCGTTGGGCTACAGCCGGTTGCTTGTTCTTCACGGCCTTATTACTCTACATGGATCTTTCTTCGCATCGCCGCACCCATTACTTGCATTTAGGCGTTTTCAAGCTTCCTACCATCGGTATGGCGGCTTTGCTCTACACCTTGCTGATGGCTTTGAACTGCAGTGCCATGTTTGTGAACCTTTTTACCAACGTGGGAATGAAACTCGACAATTGGCAAAGTGCTTCGCTTAACAACTGGACCATGATGGGATATTTCATCGGGGCAGTCATCTGCATTGTCCTGTCGCTGAAAAAAGTACACTTCAAACGATTGTTCATCATCGGTTTTATCTTTATGGGCTTATCGGCTCTGTTCATGTACTTTGAAGTACAGAGCATGGGACTTTACGAACGCATGAAGTATCCGGTCATCCTCCGAAGCATCGGCATGATGGTACCCTACTGTCTGCTGGCCGTATTGGCCACCCAACGCATGCCCTACAAGTACTTCTCAACCTGGATTTGTATCATGCTCACTTTCCGCATGGTCATCGGCCCAGGTATCGGGACGGCTCTATATGGGGTAACTTTCCAGGAACGCCAACAGCACTACATCGAACGCTATGCAGCCAATGTAGACCGGATGCATGCCGAAGCAACAGCTACTTACGACCGTACGGCTATGGGGATGCGTTACCAAGGAAAAAATGAAACCGAAGCACAACAGATGGCTTCCATCTCCACCAAGGGACGCATTCAGGTTCAAGCTTCCCTCTCGGCGGTCAAGGAAATGGCCGGATGGACCTTTTATGCTTGTCTGGCTGTGATTATTTTCCTTATCTTTGTACCATTACCCAAACGCAAACTTGAACAATCATCATGAACCGCGATATCTATAGTTCGAAAGGAGTGAGCAAAGCATTCCCCGCTACCTTGTGCAGAACCTGCGAGATAGAGGGGGTGGGCATTGTGCTTTGTCACAAAGGCGAATTCATTTTTTCACTTAACGGCAAGAAGGCTGTGGCTCATAGCGGAGAAATTCTATTCTTGCCGGAAGGAGGCAATTTTAGGGTAGAGCACCAATCAGAAGACATGCAGATACGTTATCTCTTCTATCGCACAGAACCTATCCGGAACCTCTTGGGCAACGAAGTGGTAGCCATGTCGCTTTATAGCCGGATGACTCCCGAACCGCATCACCTTTGGGTAACCAGCGAAGAGAAGGAACTGGAACGATACATGGAATTGCTGGACAACACGCTGGACGATGTTGATGCCAACCCCTACACGCTTTACGAACAAAAACTTTTATTGCTGTCACTGACTCACAGACTCTGTGCCATTTACAGCCGACGGTTACAACCGTTAGGCGAAAAGATGGGCCGTAAGCACGAGGTATTCATTCGCCTGATCAAACTCATCGAAGAGCATTATAGCGAACAACGAAGCGTAGAGTTCTATGCAGACAAACTCTGCCTGACTCCCAAATACTTGTCGGCTCTTAGCAAAGAAATCTGTGGTTATACCGTACAGGAACTGGTTTTCAAAAGCATTATCCGACGGGCCATCTCGCTATTGAAGAATACCCAGAAGAGTGCTCAGGAGATTTCAAACCTCCTGAATTTTCCTAACCCAAGCTACTTCGGCACCTTCTTCAAGAAGCAAACCGGCCTGTCTCCCCAGCAATACCGGAACTCCTTGCAAGAATAATTCAACCCTTTATAAGAAACTTCTACAATCTCTATCAAGTGTCATGCTGCGATGTTTCTCATTTCATCTAATTATTGATGATAAAAAGTCACCTTCACTTCGTCACGAACGGCACTCTTCTTGATTATCAATGCCTAAAAGTGCCGTTCCGTGTGTCACGTCATTGTTGAAGTTCAAATTCGTTGTACCCCATTTTTTCGTCGTTGTAGTAAATGGTGTTTTGGACAGAGATGGATGCTTCCAATACGGCTCCATCCTCAAAAACCAATTTCAATCGGGGATGCTTGTATTCGTATGTTCCGGTAGCTTGTACAGTCACTTCTTTTTGGGTTGTGTAATCCATGCGTGTATCCGTAAACGTAAAGCTGTTCGAGTCGAAACGAAGTGTTTCGGCTCTGTCCGTAATATCGGTGACTGAACGCCCTTGTGTCCCAGCAACGTAGTATACCTTGGTGCTTTTCCATTCGGTGTTAGCCAATTCTTGTTGTTCGCCATACATCCAGTCGGCATCGTCATCATTGGAGCAAGATACAAAACCATAAGACAGGGCGACGAAGCTGAAAAGGTAGAGTAGATGTTTCATAATCGTGTGGTTTAGTAGTAAGTATGCAGGTTTATAAAACTATTTAATGCCTCTTTATTAACTAAATGCAAGTATAGTGAAAATCTTGCATCTGTGATAGCTGTTTTTTGTTAAAAAAGAAAAAGCGAAGATATCTTGAATACTAACTCGAAATGCCGGCTTGCAAAAACGCAAGCCGGCTTATCACCTTCAAATCATTTCAAGTATTTGTTATTTCTTGATGAATTCCTGAAATCCGTTCTGTCCCCAGAAGTAGATGCGGTTTCTTGCTGAGATTTCAGCTTCAATAACCATGCCGCCTACATTGATGGTCAAGTTCGGATGTTTGTATTCGTAGGTACCTTGTTCGGTGCTGGTTGTTTCTCCGGTGATGGTTTGAGTGGCTGGGTCGTAAACCAGACGGTTTGCCGTGTAGGTCACATTGCTTCCATCGAAGCGGAACGTTTCCTTCACTTTGGGCACATCAATTTCCAGGTCTTCGGGAATGTCTCCACGAATCAAGATGCTGCATTCCCATTCTGTGCCCGGCAGGGTTTGTTGGTCACCATAGAACCAATCATTGTCATCATCCGAACAGGCTGCAAAGCTACACGCTACCACAATTGCACTGAATAGATAAAATAGTTTTTTCATAGTTGATAGTTTTTTAAGGTTATTGTTATAGAATTTATTGTTTGCGTACATTATAGGCCATTCTGAAGTTACTGTTAAATAGGCTTCCATTAGCACTGAAAGACATTGGGTTTTCTACCAAGAAGAAACCGTTAGAGTTTCCACTCCATCCCCAATTCATATTTAAATACTCATAATAACTTCCATCGTCGTAAATATGTTTTTTCCAACCGTCACATACCCACAGATGGCTTGAATTAGACCCTTGTGCACCCAGCAGGAATGGACCACCATTTTGCAAACTGAGTTTGCCATCGAAAATGGTAAATCCTCTCATGCCTCCACATGTTAAACCGTAAGCGTTCATTGCTGGAATAATGTTTACTTCATCAACTCTTGAACCATTTGGATCGTCAAAATCTGTATTCAATTCAATATCAAGATTGACGATTAGTGTACTCACCTGATTAATTGCGGTAGCACTAGAAGATGAATCGAGAGATGGTCTTACTAAAATTTCTGACCAACTTAGATTAGTTGGGATTCGGTGGTAAGCAAGAATTTGTGCAATGGAAATAGCACCGCAACTAGGTTCATAATAAGCTGGATATTGAGCGTCATAAGGATATTCAGTCCCCCAATTAGTAGGAGTGAATTTATAAATAGTTTCTGCCGTCATTCTTGACTGGACAGTAGTTTCTTTTGTTCCTTCATAATATTGCTTCAAATCCTGTTCGATTAATAAAGGGATATCTTCGTAATACCACTTCAATGGTTTGATATGTGCAGTATCGGCTATTGAACCTTGTGGTACAGAAATCAATACTTTTTCTACTCTCTTATCGCCTACTACTACGGAGTATCCTTCCTTACCGTCTGTTTCAGTAATGAATTCATAGACAGGGATGGCTTCTTGGGCAGATCTACCCAATGCTTCACTGGCGTTTACATATACTGTTTTTACTTGATGACTCTTGATTTTGAAGGAAGAACCAGAACGTGCATTCATTTCGCCTACAAAATCCTCTAACATATTTTTTGCTGCATTAAGACTAACTTCGTTTGTTGCTTCAGTTTCTTGGTCATTGGCTACCGGTATGTGCGTGTCATCGTTTGTACAAGCGTACAATAAACTTGCCGATAACAAGGCTAATAATAAGTTTTTCGTCTTCATAGTATAGATGTTTAGGGTTAAAATAAATTGGATATAAATAGGTACATCCCTTATTTAGAGAATATACCTATAACATAATTGCTACCTTGTATAATACTAAGGTAATACGTACCATCAGGTAATGAACTAATTGGTATAGCATAATATTGACCTGCCGGAACTGTAGTTGTTTCTTCATAAAATACATTTCCTAGCATGTCGGTAATACCAATGTATAGATTGTCTAGTTGTTTCTCTGAATAGACATATACATAGGTATCGTCTTGATACAACTGTGGGGAATTGTTTTCTCGGTCTCCAGATTGTCCCCATTTGTGATCGTCGGGAATAGGTTCCTTTTCCGCATATATATTTCCTATGCTAAAAAAGAATAGAGTTAAATAGATAATAAAAAATTTCATTCTAACCTCCTTGCTTTTAGTTTTGTTTTTGCAAGTTAGGCAGAATCTTTTAGATACGAGAAGAATTTCCGTTCACAAAACAGTTCACATAATTTTAAATCATAGTTTTTTTATGAATTCGTCAAACTGCTCGCTTGTTCCGTCTGTTTTGTGAATCTTTTTGTGAAGCCGTACGCGGGCGTTGGTAATAGCAGACTTGGAACGTAGTAATATTCTAGCAATGTTGGCCGGAGAGAAAGAGAGCTTGGTTAACCAACAAATATGCAATTCAATCTTGGAGAGTTGTGGATATAGTTCATATAAATGTTTGGAGAAATCTGGATATATATAATCGATTTGAGATGCAATTCTGTCCCAGTCTTCGTCTGTAACCTTATTGGATTCGTCTGCAGCTGCACGTTGCAATAAGTAATAAATAGATGATTGTTGAAATACGGCTATACGTAATTCTTGTTCGTTTTTATCAACTGTAATTTCTTTATTGCGTAGTTCTAATTTTTTCTTTTGAATGAGAATTAATTCATGTTCTAAATTACTGGTGTTTTTTTGTGCTTTTTTAAGCTGTGCGTCCAGTTCCGAAATCTTTTTATTGTTCTCAGCAATAGCCTCTAGACTTTTGACATAATTAGCCTTTTCTATTTCTTTTAGCTTTTTTTCATGCTCTAAAGCTAATCGATTCTTTCTCCGTTGAATGTTGAAAAGAAAGGTTCCTGTTACAAAAAGTATTGAAATAGTCAGCAAAAGTAATAGTATAGTGTTCTTTTGTTTTTCTTTATTAAATTTAAGTTGGTGGTTTTCTTTTTCTGTATGCTGATAATTGTATAGAGAGTTGATTTTGGCGACTGTTTCTGTTTTGGTGATTTTGTCCACAGAATCTTTCATGAATATATATTGATTCATATAATCGATAGCTCGTTTATATTTTCCTCTTTTTGTTTCCAACCTAGATAAGTCATAAAAAGTATGAAATCTTTGTCGTAAATTCCCTTCTCCTAAAGTTTTTCTAAAATAATAGTAAGCAGAATCCCATTTCTGCTCATTCATATAAATATAGCCAAGGAATGGATATATATGAGCCTTGTTTACTATTTGAGGTTTATTTTGTACAGAGAGTAAAATCTTTTTTGCAAGTGACTTGTTGTCTATTTCATAATAAAATCCACCTAATTCACTTGCAATGTTATAATATCTTACAGAATCTTTAATAATTAATGCCATTTCGCAGGCTTTATTATAATAATATAAGGCACTATCGTGTTGCTCTTTTACGTCGTGTATTCGGGCAATATCCCTAAAAGCGTAAGAAGCTTTGTTTGGCTCTTTTCTTTTTTTATAGAAATCGATTTGTCTTTGACTTATTTTTATCGCTTCATCGTACAGTCCTTGATAAGCGAACAAAGCTCCCATCTGGTTATACACTTTTGGAAGCAATTCATTATCCGGTGAACTTATATCTATCGCCTGTTGGTAGGACTTCAACGCTCGGGGAGCATCGTTCATATCGCGATAGGTACTACCTTGGTAATAATAAGCCATCATCTTTTTGTCGGCATCGTCACGGTTTTCATAGAATTCCACAATGCAGTTAATCAGGGAGTCATCGGTATGGGTAATATATTGCTTGTCCTTGGCCTGGATGGAAAGCAAGTGATAATACATTTGTGTTTCTTCGGGATAGCTTGATAGGCTGTCCTCCAGATACTTCAACAACTCAAGGGCACGGTCGGGACGGCTATCCATGCACTTTACTGCCTCCTGTATAAAGAGGGGATAAGTAGTACGGCGGGTGCAACTGCTCCACCCGATAACCAGTAATAAAACGAGGATGTATAATCTTGCTTTCATGATTACAAATTTAGTTATTTTTTACAGACAGGCAAACGTTTCTTTACAAAAAAGTGCAGTGAAACAGCTGGTTGCTTATATCTGCCGGTGAAGAAAAGCCAAAGCATAATCCGGACATCCTTGATGAATAATCCTTTTCTTGCTGAAACAAAGTTCATCACTTCAAGAAGAAAAAGTTAATCAGAACTTATGATTCGCGAATCATAAGTTCTGATTTGCCAAACAAAACTTTTGATTGACGAATCAAAACTTCTGATTAACTTTTTAGAGCAGAAGAAACAGAAAAGTCTTCTGCGACTTTCGGAGAATGTAACTTGATGGCGGGCAATATTCTTGTGGGTGTATACAGATCTTTCGCATTGCTCGGGATGACACGGTGGTGGAAATTCACTTCAAAAACCACGGAACGGCACTTTTTGAGATTGACAATCAAGAAGCATGCCGTTCGTGAGGGAGTGAAGGTGGTTGCTTTTTAAAGTCGGGAATAGAGGCTGCAGTAATTCTTAAAAGAAAACATGTCCTCCAAAAGTGAAAAAGTACCTTTTGGCTTGCACATAAAAAAAGGAGAAAGTCCTGAAAACCTTCTCCTTTCTTCGTACCCAGACCCGGGGTCGAACCGGGATGGAAGTGAATCCACTGGTGTTTGAGACCAGCGCGTCTACCGATTCCGCCATCTGGGCATTTCGATTCAAGAGTTATTTCTTGATTGCGGATGCAAAGGTACGACTTTTTTGTATACTGCCAAATATTTTGGCGGTTTTTCTTCAAAAAAAGTTTTTATAACATCATTTATCATAAATACTTTAGGGAAAATGAAAATAAATTCTAACTTAGCAAAAACTTTAAACAATCAATATCATGACAAGTTGCAACAACTATTGTGTGATTATGGCCGGTGGTATCGGTAGCCGGTTCTGGCCATATAGCCGTAAAGATAAACCCAAGCAGTTCCTGGATTTCTTCGGAGCCGGACAGACGCTTTTACAACTCACCTTCAACAGATACAGTAAAATTGTACCTCAAGAAAATATCTATGTCGTGACCAATGTCCAGTACAAAGAATTGGTTAAAGAGCAGTTGCCCGAACTGAGCGAAGACCAAATTCTGTTGGAGCCGACACGAAGAAATACAGCCCCTTGCATTGCATGGGCTTCACAAAAAATCCAGTCCCTGAATCCGGATGCAAACCTCGTTGTGGCACCCGCCGACCACCTCATCCTGAAAGAGGCCGAATTCATCGAAGCTGTTCAGAAAGGATTGGAGTTTGTGGCCAAAGAACCTCAACTGCTGACACTGGGCATCAAGCCTAGCCGACCGGAAACCGGATACGGCTACATCCAAATAGCCGACGAGAAGCGAGGCGACTTCCATAAAGTCAAAACCTTTGTAGAGAAGCCTCAGCTGGAGTTTGCCCAAGTATTTGTGGAAAGCGAGGAATTCTACTGGAACTCGGGTATCTTCTTGTGGAATGTAAACACCATTCTCGAAGCATTCGAACGCATCATGCCGGAAATAAGCTCCAAACTATCGGATGGCGAAGAAGGATTCACTTCCAGCCCGAACATCTCGATAGACTACGGCATCATGGAAAAAGCCGAAAATGTATATGTACAAATCTGTAACTTCGGTTGGGCAGACTTGGGAACCTGGGGCTCGCTACACGATGCACTACCCAAAGACCTTCAAAAGAATGTCATCATCAAAGGCCAGACTTTGCTTTACGATTGCAAGAACAACATCATAGCCTTGCAGAATGGAAAGCTGGCCGTATTGCAAGGATTGGAAGATTACTTGGTGGCCGATACGGACAATGTGTTACTGGTTTGCCGAAAGGATGACGAAAGCACTATCCGACGTTACGTAAACGACGTACAAATCAAACTTGGAGACGAATTTGTATAAAACAAAAAGGGAGGATACCGGTAAGTATCCTCCCTTTGTTTATATTATTAAGGAAGAAGGTTATTTGCGGTTGCCTTCCCAAGCTTCGTTAATGGCCTTGGCGATAGCCACAAACTCTTCATTGGAAAGCTTCAACTTAGGGTTAGAGAACAACATGTCCGATTCCTTTTGGATAGGAATCAAATGAATATGTGCATGAGGCACTTCCAAACCGATAACGGCTTCGCCCACCTTCTGGCAAGGGAACGCCTGCTGAATGGCCAAAGCTACTCCCTTTGCAAATACATGCATAGCCGCCACTTCTTCATCTTCCAAATCAAAGATATAATCCACTTCACGCTTGGGGACTACCAAGGTATGGCCTTTCACCAACGGATTAATGTCCAGAAACGCATAAAACTGTTCATTTTCAGCTACCTTGTAGCTAGGAATTTCACCTGCAATGATTCTACTGAATATTGTTGCCATGTCGATGATAATTAAAAAAGGCAGTTCCGCAATGCATGCGAACCTGCCTATTCATTAAAATGAAATGTTCAAAATCTCCAAACTGATTTTACCTTGTGGGATAGTGATTTCAGCTACATCGCCTACCTTCTTGCCAAGCAAACCTTGAGCAATCGGAGTGTTTACCGAAATCTTGCCAAGTTTCAAGTTTGCTTCGGTTTCTGCCACCAAGGTATAAACCATCTTCATGCCATTCTTGACATTCTTCAACTCTACTTTGCTTAAAATCTGTACAGTATCTGCCTTCAATTTAGAAGTATCGATAATCTTTGCATCACCGATAGTAGCTTTCAACTGGCTAATCTTCATTTCCAACAAACCTTGTGCTTCTTTTGCAGCATCGTATTCTGCATTTTCCGACAAATCGCCTTTATCGCGAGCTTCTGCGATAGCAGCTACAATCTTCGGACGTTCTACAGATTCCAAGTGTCTCAGTTCTTCAACCAATTGCTTGTAACCTTCTTCTGACATATAAGCCATAATGTTTTTCCTCCTTATTTTTATTATTATTCTTTTACGCCTATAAAATAAAAAGAATTCCGACACCTTGCTATGTCGGAACCCTCCTCATTATTTCTCTTGCAAAGATAGTCTTTTAATCAATACAAGCCAAATTTTAAAGGACATCTTGTAACATCTTTAAACAAATTCAGCTCAGAATTAGGATTTTACAGCATTTTGCGAATAGCTGCTTCGATATCTTCCACATCTTCGCCACGTGCACTAAGCTCGTTGTTACGGTTCACCAGGAAGATAGCCGGCAAGTTAGTTACGCTATACAAAGTAACGTACTTTGAATAGGCTCCTGTAGCATCACGCACACAAACCCAAGGCAAGTTATCGGATACAGTCTTCCAGAAGTGTTCATCCGGATCCAAAGAGATCTGATAAATTTCCAAACCTTTGGTATGATACTTGTCATAGAGTTCACGCAAAGCCATGTTATGAGCTGTCGACATGGCATTGTTGTACATAGTAAAGTCTACCAATACAACCTTGCCCTTCAGGTCTGTCAAACGACGTACAGCACCCTTCACATCCTTCAACTCAATGTCAATCACACCGGCTTCGGATACAATGCTTGCATCGATTTCGATGGTTTCCTGACGCGGCTCGCGAGTATTCTTCATACCCTTGATTACCATGTTGTAAAGATTACGTGAGCGGTCGGCATGCGGATAAGTATTGTTCAAGCTTGTTGCCACGGCAGCAAAGCACTTGATGTCTTCTTTATTGGCTAAAGCATCGAAAATCATGTATCCGTTCAAGGTCTGGAACAAAGCGAAATATGCATAAGAAGTGTTCGGAGCTTTGAAGATGTAATTACGCTTTACATTATTCTTATAGTTGTTCACCATTGAAACCAAGCTATCCTGCATGATACCTGCCGGCATGGAAGTGTTCTGGCCCAACTTGTCTACCTTTTGTTGCAAAGCAGCCTGCAACAGAACAAGTTCCTTAATCTTCAGGTTGTTTTCAGAACCTTCGATGGTATATTCGGTATCAAACTTTCCGGCGTCAGCCTTGATTTGAACAGTTTCTGTCGAGTCAACAGCAAAGTTCACGATTTTACCATCCAGACGCAAACGATAAAACTCCGGCGACTCCGGACACTTTTCGGCAAAACTAAATCCACCGTTACTATTCAGCTTTGTAGAGTCCAACACAACAATACCATTCAAACCCGATGCTTCAAAATAAAGAGTCTTGTCTTCTGCACCAGTCACATTACCTTGAACCTTAAATTTTGGTTCATTGTCGCAAGCGGAAAATCCTATCAACACCAATGCGAACAAAAAATATACGACTTTCTTCATCACTATTTTTTTATAAAAGTGTGTATTCAACTAAAATTCGGTGCAAAGATACGCCTTTTCATCATTTAACAAAGCATTTATGAAGGTTCTTCAATGTTAAAATGAAAAAAAACAGCAATAAAAATAACTTTTTACCTCATTTCCACCTTATTAGAAGAATTATTACCTATCTTTGCACGATTTTATGAAGAAAAATATATAATAACACATTTTTATGATTAATCCTATTGTTAAGACGATCGAGCTTCCTGATGGAAGAACCATCACGCTCGAAACGGGAAAGCTGGCAAAACAGGCAGACGGTTCTGT